>PAWK01000002.1 GCA_002714195.1 Gammaproteobacteria bacterium
TGGTTGTTTCCAATGATTTGGCTGCAGTCGAATCTAGAATTTCAAGTATTGCCTCCGTTCTTTGTTGGAACAGAGGTGGCTGATGCGACCTCTCGATTGGGTGATACATTGAAAGTATCAGGTGTCATTTCCATATTATATGCTCTCTACTGTATGTCGTTGCCAAATACGCCTCCAAATAAAAAGGCTTCGGAAAAGCTCGCCTTCATAAAGGCTTTTAGTCTGTTATCAAAAAAGTCCTTTGCAGTGCTGGTTCTTGCGAGCCTCCCTATTGCAATAATCCATCAGATCTATTTTATGCAGACAGGTCCGTTCCTCGAGAATCAGCTGGGCTTATTGGTAACTTATATAGCACCAGCGATGACGGTTGGTCAGTTCGCNGAAATAGCCGTCATGGCTATTCTCGGNGTTTTCATAGCGAGATTCGGTTTTCGTCGCACGATTGCCATTGGGGCGNTNGCTTATTTCGCTAGGTANTTGATTTGGGGATTAATTAGCTTGCAGGAACCTTCGGGTGAGTCGGTTGACGCATCCGGTCAATTTCTNTGGACTTTTCCATTGATAATTGGGGTTTTTAGTCAGCTGCTTCATGGGGTATGTTACGCATGTTTCTTCGCCTCAGCCTATATGTATGTNGATAAAATTGCTGATGAAGATATTCGAAATTCGGCTCAGACGGTTTTTGGTATCATCATTCTTGGTTTGGGTCCGATGTTAGCAGCACCTCTTTTGGGAGTTTTAGCGAATGTATTTGGAGAAGCTGGTGTAGTCACTGATTTTGCTGGCATGTGGCTTTCTTTAGCAGCTATCGCCCTAGTAACCAGCGCTGTTTTTTTTGTTGCCTTTACCGATGAGGCCGAGAGCAGTATATAATCAANGAAATTTCTCGAGTCCCACTCAACATCTTCCGTTGGGCTGAGGAGATGGCNACGATCTGAAAGCGTTTAGTATTTTTTGGAGTAATTTATAATGAAAAAGGAAACCCTTGCAATTCACTGTGGTTACGAAACAGACCCAACGACCAATTCGGTCGCGGTTCCGATTCANCAAACGGTAGCGTATGAATTTGATGACGCTCAACATGGCGCAGATCTATTCAACCTAGCAGTTCCAGGCAACATTTACACTCGGATCATGAATCCGACCAACGACGTGCTCGAGCAAAGACTCGCTGCCCTCGAGGGAGGGGTTGCTGCACTTGCNGTTGCCTCCGGGATGGCCGCCATCAATTATTCAATTCTCACTCTTGCCAAAGCAGGAGATAATATTGTTTCCACCCCTCAACTTTATGGTGGAACATACACCTTGTTCGCGCATATGCTGCCNAGCCAAGGAATTGAGGTNCGTTTTGCTGAAGACGATTCACCAGCCGCACTTGAAAAACTNATTGATGACAAAACTAAGGCTGTNTACTGCGAGACTATAGGTAACCCAGCGGGCAACATTGTAGATCTTGAGCCGATCTGTGATATGGCTCATAAACTCGGTGTCGCTGTTATCGTCGATAATACGGTCGCTACTCCAACTCTTTGNAATCCAATTNANTTTGGTGCAGANATNGTGGTGCANTCTTTAACAAAGTATATAGGCGGACATGGCACATCNATTGGCGGAATTATCGTTGACTCNGGAAAATTTCCTTGGCCAGAGCATAAGGAACGTTATCCCCAGCTAACAGAGCCAGAACCTTCTTATCATGGAGTGGTGTACTCAGAGGCGCTGGGGGAGGCAGCATTCATAGGGCGGGCTAGAACGGTTCCTCTTAGAAATACTGGGTCCGCTCTTTCTCCAATGAATGCTTTCTTGATCATGCAGGGGCTGGAGACTTTAGCGATACGTATGGAGCGACATTGTCAAAATGCGGTAGCTGTAGCGGGATTTTTGAAAGGTCATGAAAAAGTTGGATGGGTAAACTTCGGCGGGTTAGAAGGTGACAAGTATTTTGATTTATCGAAGAAATATTGTGGGGGGGTTCCCGCCTCTCTATTAACTTTTGGGATAAATGGCGGATTCGATGCTGGTGTTCGTTTCTACGATGCCTTGGAAATGATCAAGCGGTTAGTCAACATCGGTGACGCTAAGACTCTTGCATGCCATCCGGCATCAACGACCCACCGTCAGTTAACGGAGGAAGAGCAGGCATTAGCTGGTGTATCTCCAGAAACAATACGAATTTGTGTCGGAATAGAGCATATTGATGACATCACGAATGACATTAGTCAGGCCTTAGATAAAGCATAATAGTNATAAGNAGTAAAACATCGAGAGTAGTATGCCAAGCCCAAGTTATTTTGAAGATTTTGAGATTGGAGCAACACAGGAGTTTGGTGAATACCAAGTTACTGAAGAGGAGATAATAGAGTTCGCTGAAAGGTATGACCCCCAGCCCTTTCATTTATCTGAGGCCGCGGGNAAGGCGATGCATTTCGGTGGACTTTGCGCCTCCGGATGGCACACCTGCTCCATGGCCATGCGGATGATTGTAGAGCAAATGCCGATCGAAAATAACGGAGCGCTAGGGTCTCCGGGAATAGATGAAATTCGCTGGAAGAAACCAGTTTTCCCAGGAGATGTGCTTCGTATGCGNTCAACCATTCTAGACAAGAAGTACTCAAAATCGCGTGCAGATATGGGAACCATATTTATGCAAAATGAGGTGATTAATCAAAACGATGAATTGGTAATGAGTAATAAGCCTATCGTAATGGTAAAAAGAAGAGATATCGAATAATCGCCGGGCTTGCTTATATGGAACATATTTAGACTTATTTCTTGTTAGAATCTTGGTCTTGCGACGACGTAAGATAGTAAAAGATTAGCCCTACGATTATTACTCCAAAGCTGAATAAAACCTCAACAGGTCTCATTAGCAAAGTGAAGGTCAATGTCCAACCGGTAACTCCAAGAAAAATCAGAGGTGTTAGTGGAAACAAAAATGCGCGATATGGGCGAACGAGATCTGGCTTTCGTAATCTCAGTACAAATAAACCAAGAACGCTCGCAAAAGTATTAAGAGCCATCGTAAATCCCGCAAAGATAAGGACCGANTCAAAGGTTGAGGATATNATGAAAATTACNGCGATTGTTGATTGAAGGAAAATCGATCTCGCTGGAATGCCCGAGGAATTTTTACGTCCCAGAAAGCTTAGTTTAGGAAAGTCCTCACCAACAACCTGTATAACTCTTGGTCCGGCCATTGTCATAGCGCTGACGGTGGAGATTAAAAGTAACGCTAGGGCTAGACCAAATAACCCTCCCGCTAACTCGCCGAATACCGTTCGAGCGGCAATAGCACCAACTTCAACCTCGCCAATCATTGAATCCATAGGNGTTGTATATAGAAAAACAAAATTCAGTCCTAAGTACAGTAGAGTGACTATCGAAGTTCCAGATATCAAAACTAACGGAAGAGCTCGTTGGGGGTTTTCTATTTCGCTAGAAAGGTAGGTTGCAGCGTTCCATCCGGAGTAAGCAAAACTTACATAAATTAGCGCAACCGCAAAAGCGCCGCTTGTAACTATTTGTAAGTCGTTNTTATTAGGCAAGAAGGAAANTGGCTGTGGGGCCTCGACTACTATTAGAGAAGCCAATATAAACAACAAAATCACAGCGACTTTTAAGGTTGTAAATATGGTCTGAGTCCTTCCGCTGTTGCGATGATTTGAGGAATGGACAACAGATAGCAATAAAAGTAGTGCCACTGCAATCAACTGCTCGACAAAATTGGGAACTTCACCAAATAAAGAAGAAGTGAAGTAAGCGGAGAATGTCATTGCAGCTAATGCGGTTGGTGCAGCGAATCCGACAGACATTGAAATCCANCCGGAAACNAAGCCTGCGGCAGGATGGTAGATTTTAGACAGGAAGTTATATTCGCCGCCGGAACGCGGNAGTGTTGCGCCCAGCTCCGCATACGATATTGCGCCGCAAAGCGCGGTNAGGCCGCCCAATATCCAGAGCAGAAGGAGCGCGAAACCAGATCGTATGTCTAATAACTGGAAGCCTAGACTGGTGAATACGCCTGTTCCAACCATGTTGGCTACGATTACAGCAGTTACCGTGATGTACTTGAACTTAGTTTGAGGCATTTAATTAGGGGCCGATTTGCCTTTTGAAGTTTTTAGGACCAAGCTGAGCTTATGCAGTCAAATCTAGCCTATCTGTTTTGGGGTGCGCAAGGTCGAATTTCACCAATTATCGAATTTGGCTCCATATGTTGCACACATTAGGGTATTTGTTCTGTTATAGTAGGAACAAGGCCCGTTTTTACTTATTTTCCAGAAACAACGGAGGCAAACAATGAGAATAAATCCAACCAAACTTCTACGAAAATTCATGCTTACAGTTTGTTCGATATTCTTAGCGTCGATGGTATCGAGCGTTCAAGCACAGGAGTGGCAGCCTGAGTTACTGCCAGATGGACAGCCAAACATAACAGGCATGTGGAATAATGTTGGAGCAACCGCCACGCCCGTTGAAATGCCAGACGAGTTTGAAGGTAGAGTGCCGACAGCCGAGGAGCTAGCCGATTTTATAGCTCGTAGAGACGAAGCTCGAAAAGGTAATGTCTGTTCCTTGAATGAATGCATTAGCGATAACAGTCAGAGCGTTGGTGCTTACGGAAATGAATGGTTTGACTGGTATTGGTCAGATGCGGTGGCTGACGCGCCAGCTTTGGTCGTGGACCCGCCAAACGGAAGGATCCCAGCATATACACCTGCGGCTCAAGAGGCAATCAGATTGAATGTCGTCGAAGAGCACGATTCGGCCGCAACCGTTGAAGCTGGCGACCGATGTTTATCTCGCGGTGTTTTCGGAATGATGATGCCAACAGCCTATAATAATGGGAAGCTTATCTTGCAGTCTCCCGGGTATGTAATGATTCATAGTGAAATGATTCATAATGCCCGAATAATTCCCATCGACGCAGGCGATCACGTTAGTGACAATATAAAACTCTGGGAAGGCGATTCGCGCGGTCGTTGGGAAGGTAATACCCTGATTATAGAGTCGACAAATTTCAAGTATGTTAGAAATATTAGAGCACCGTCACGCGGAAATCCTCCACAAAATGAAGGCCGTAAGATGGTTGAGACATTTACGTTTGAGGATGAAAATACCCTCCGATATACGCTGACCGTCGACGATCCGCTGACCTACGAGGCACCTTGGACGGTTGCTTTCCCTTATTTAAAAGACAGCGATTACACGCAGTATGAATACGCGTGTCATGAAGGGAATTATGCTATGGAGACTCGCCTTAGCGGTGCCAGAGTTCTTGAGAGAGGCTTAACTGAAACAGGAAATCGCTAAACGAGAATAAAAAACTTAAAGAGGTCAGTGTAAAGATACGTCACCGTGTTTTTGCGCTGGCCTTTTTTGTCTAACTGAGAAAGAGTCATGAACAAAAGTATAATCCCTGGCCTATTGATTTGCTCTATTATTCCTCGATTGTTATTTGGACAATCACTTGTCGGAGACACTTTGAGTGAGGCTCGTTCAATTGATGGTTCCTATATAAGCTGGAAGGAACACTTGATTGACGATCCTGTAATGTCCGGTGTCCCGTTTAGTGGTAGCGATGGTTTGGTCATGGCNGATTTAGATCTNGATGGGGTAGATGACATAGTCTCGGTNCATGAGTCAGATTCTACCTATGANTCNACCGTTCCAGGAGAAACGCCGGAGGCAATGGGGCATGTCAGAATAGCCTTTGGTTCTGAGGATCCCGACAGGTGGGTGAATATTACCCTAGGTGAAGGCGCTGATGCCTCTGCTGCNGAAGATGCTGCCATTGCGGATGTGAATGGAGACGGTTTCCCAGATATCATGGTCGCCGCCGAGCTATCGCACTTAATTTACTTTCAAAATCCAGGTGAGAATATTAGAACCCAAGAATGGGACCGGTTAATTCTGCCGATGACGCAGGGGCGGGGTTCTTACATTAGGGTTTTCCTGGCTGACTTAGATGGCGATGGATTGCCGGAGGCCATAGCACCTAACAAAGGTGCACAGAGACCCACTATAGAGGACTACCGACGTTCAACCGCCGTTTCTATCTACAAATTTCAAGAAGACCCTTTGATAGGATCCAACTGGCGGGAAATCGAGCTTGGNTTTTTNAGTAATCCTAGAAACTCNGAGCCNGTGGACATAGATGNTGANGGGGATNTGGATATNATTGTNGGTAGCAATGGTGAAAANCGCATAATACTGTTTGAGAATGTTNANCCCAAGAATCTTACCTTCATGGAGCACGCTATAGGTGTGTATGGACCNAAGACAAATGGNTTNAATATGGAATTCTTGGATCTGAANGGGGACGGTCGCCTTGATATNGTTGGTGCTGCCGGTAGAACATTATCTTGGTTCGAGCAACCTGCTGATATCGACCATGCTTGGATTTCAAGAGCCATTGGGTCTTTTGAGCCTGATAGCATGACGGGTTTTGAAATAGACGACATCAATGNAGATGGTCTTATTGATATCATTGCGGGCAGCTACAGCAGGGGACCAAGAACAGGNGATGGTGANGTGACCGNAGAGGATGCGCTTGGGAGGATAGGCTGGTTTGAAAACCCAGGCGATCTCGAAAGAGAGTGGGTTCGGCATGATATTTCTAGAAGAAAGAGAGGGATGTATGACAAATTTATTGCCAGAGACCTCGATGGGGACGGGGATACCGATTTCATTGCTACCCGCGGAAACAGTTATCCNTATGATGGCGTTTTTTGGCTTGAGCAAGTGAGAACGTCAATGTCTCAGCCAGTTTTTGAAAGGGCTAGAGAGATAGATAGNCCAGAGATGCCNCTCCTCAGAGCAAAAAACTAGAACAGATGCTTTCTGATTTTATTAAAGTTTGATAGATCTATATTACAACTAAAACAGCCGGAAGAAACATCATGAAAAATTTCACATTACTTATTCTAGTTTCGATTTATGTCTTATCGTGTGCGCCAGAACCAATCGAATTAGATAGCAAAATAATTGGTGAATGGCATCACGCTGGTGGTAGTCATTTTTCTGAAAAGTACGCGGCTCTTGATCAGATCAACGCACAAAATTTCAATGATTTAGAGATATCTTGGCGCTGGCAGTCTATAGATGCAAATCTGCCTAGGAATATAGCGTATGCTACTGGACATTATCGGGCNGTTCCTTTGCTAATAGAAGGGGTCATGTATACTAATACAAATCACGGACAAGTAGTTGCGCTCGAGCCAGCAACAGGGGAACTGATTTGGAGTTTTGATCCAGAAAGCTATGCGTTGGGNAGACCGGTTTTTTCGCCGGCACAAACTAGGGGTATAGAATACTGGACTGATGGAAATATTAGTCGGATTTTTATAGCAACTTTAGGGAAGCAGCTGGTGTCCATAGACACGGAAACTGGTAAGCCTGACCTTAACTTCGGGGACGGGGGGTTTGTAGATTTGCGCGAAAACTTTGGCAAGCTAGAGTTTGAGATAGATAACATAACTCATGGGGCACCGCCCATCGCAGTTGGTAATTCCGTCATTATAGGATCAAAGATTTTTGACTATACATTGTTTAATCGTAGTCCACCTGGACATGTCCGGGCTTATGATTCATATACTGGTGAATTTAAGTGGAGATTCAATACTATCCCGCAGCAGGGCGAGCCTTATACAGAAACTTGGGAAAGTAACTCTTGGCGTGAAGCAGGGAACACAAACGTTTGGACATTCATGTCGGCAGATGACGAAGCTGGTATCGTCTACTTACCAACTTCCACGCCAACCAATGATTACTGGGGAGGAAAACGACTAGGGGAAAATCTGTTTGCAGAGTCAATTGTCGCTTTGGATGCTGATTCAGGTGATAGGCTATGGCATTTTCAAACAGTACATCATGGTCTTTGGGATTACGACGTGGCGTCGGCCCCAAATTTGGTCGACATAGTTGTTGATGGAAAGCCGATAAAAGCGGTAGCTCAGGTTTCAAAGACCGGTTTTACCTATGTTTTTGATCGAATAAGTGGGGAACCAGTATGGCCGATTGAAGAAAAACCGGTGCCTCCAAGCGATGTTCCGGGCGAGCGCACTCATCCGACTCAACCTTTTCCTACGAAGCCTCTGGCATTTGAGAGACAGGGGATGACAGAAGAGGACCTTATAGATTTTACCCCTGAAATTCACGCTGCTGCGGCAGAGATAGCTTCAAAATTGGTGCTTGGTCCTATTTTTACCCCTCCCATCGTCCAGGGAACAAATGGGAAAGACGCAACGGTCTTTTTGCCGGGTGCGGGCGGGGGAGCGAACTTCCCTGGGGCAAACATAGACCCTGAGACAGGAATACTCTATGTACCATCCCACACTCGTCCTTACGCTATGTCTTTGGTTGAACCTGATGATCCAGACTCAGACTGGCCATACGTAATCAATGTGCAACGAAATATAGGTCCAATGGGGTTGCCGTTAACTAAGCCGCCATATCGACGCATCACGGCGATCGATTTAAACACTGGTGAGCACGTCTGGCAGACTCCTTTTGGACGAGGTCCCGCAAATCATCCTCTATTGGAGCACCTTGATCTACCTGATCTAGGCAGCGTGTTCACGGACGTATCTGCTGAGGGAGGCATACTTATAACCAAAAGCCTTGTGATCTCACACTTGCCGCAAAAAGATGAGGTTGATGAGGATGCAGATGGCTCGGTTCTTGTAGCCTACGATAAGCTGACGGGCGAAAAAGTAGGAGAGGTCCTTGTCGATCGGCGTCTTCATGGTCCTGTGATGTCGTATCTTTATGAAGGAAAACAATATATCGCGATAGCTGGTGGGCGCTTTGATACTGCAGAAATGATTTCCTTTGCTCTGCCTGACTGATGAGAATATCAATGAATAGNCAAACTCGTTTATTAGGCATATTGGCGGTACTTTTGATCGCGAGTTTGCAGTTAATACCTGTCCACGCCCAAACAATCAGTTTTACTCAGACACAAGTCATGAAGGGCAAAGAGCTTTACGATCTTAACTGTGCGTCATGTCACGGTGTTAGTTTGGAAGGAGCAGCAGTAATTCCAAGTCTTTCCGGTGACTCTTTCAACGCTAAGTGGAGTGAAGCACCATTAAAAAATTTGGCGATCGAATTGCGTCAAATGCCGCCCGGAAGTCAAAACATTCTTGCCGAAGATGACTATAAAAATATTACCGCCTACATNATGGCATTTAATGGAGTTGCATATACTGAGGCAACCGCTGCGGTAGGGCTGGATTTTGAGTCAGAATTNAGATTGCCTGCTTTCGTAAACGCCGTTCGCCNGGAAAAACAGATTATTGTGGAGGGCGCTGCCGAAACCTTATCGCGAGTCACGACTGTATCAGATGAAATGTTGTTAAATCCGCCAAAAGAGGACTGGCTGTTATGGCAGGGGAGTTATGACAATCATGGCTTTAGCGCGCTTGATCAAATNAACCGGGAGAATGTCGGNAAGTTGGAACTTAGTTGGAGAATGCCTTTACAAACTGGCGTTAACAATCCCGGACCTTTGGTTCATGATGGGGTCATGTATCTTTTTACATTTCCAGATACAGTGNTGGCAATTGATGCGAGTAGCGGGGCTTTATTGTGGCGTTATGAGCACCAATCTGAAGTACANCCTAGCCAAAAGAAGGGAGTTACACTGCGCGGNAATTTAGTTTACGTACCAACGTCGGATCTGCATGTATTAGCACTGAATGCACGGACTGGAAAGCTTGTCTGGGACCATAAAATTCAGACAGATGATCAATACGAGGGCTACCACTTGCGNATGTCTCCTTTTGTCGTGGGAGATACTGTCATTCAGGGAATAACATCTTTGAGAATTCCCGAAGGGGGTTGGATAGATGGAATTGATCGCATAACTGGAGCTCATAAGTGGCGTTTTTATACGATACCTCGTCCTGGTCAGCCGGGTGGTAACACTTGGAATGGCATACCGATGGAGGAACGAAGCGGCGGATCCGTATGGAATGCTGGCGCGTATGATTCGGAACTCAATTTAGTCTATTTCGGAGTCGCGCCAACCTACAATACAGCTCCTTTGTTGTANCCAGTGAATATCGATGGCATTACTAATGATGCCCTTTATACAAATGCGACGATTGCNTTGAAACCGGACACCGGCGAGCTTGTTTGGTACTACCAGCATTTAGAGAATGATCAGTGGGATTTAGACTGGGCTTTTGAGCGGCAAATTGTAGATATTAAATTCAGAGGGGAGAATCGTCGAGCGGTTATAAACATGGGCAAACTTGGCATTTTAGATGCGGTAGATTCCGCTACGGGGGAATACCTATTTTCGATGGATATGGGACTGCAGAATGTTGTAACAAGCATTGATCCGTTAACAGGCTATAAAAATATAAACCCTTACACGATTCCCCAATTGGAGGAGCAAAGACTGGTTTGCTCTAATCATTACGGAGCGAAAAGTTGGCCTCCGGCGGCATATAACCCCCACACTAAGAGGCTTTACCTACCGCTTAATGAAGGGTGTTTGGAGGCAGGGCCAGAAGGGCGGTATCAGGTTTTGACAACGAATATGCAATTTAAAGAGGCTCTTTTTCCTGGAAGTAACGGCAATATGGGTCGGGTGCAGGCGCTTGATTTAGAGAATCAANAAGTTGACTGGACTCACCGACAACCTAGCCCNGTCATCAGTTCGATCTTAGCGACAGCAGGCGGGATAGTGTTTGCGGGTGATTTGAATCGACAGTTTAGAGCCTTTAACGATGAAACAGGAGAAATTTTGTGGCAAGGAGTGTTAGATGATGTTCCAAGCTCGACAATAATTACTTATGCGGTAGATGGAACTCAGTATGTTGCCATTGTCGCAGGNCAAACTGGCTATCATGTGAACGACTGGTCTCGAATGTTTAGTATTTTTGCAGAGCCAGAGGGTATGCCTTTTAATGACTCTCCCAAAGGCGGCGCGGCGATTTGGGTTTTCGCCTTAGGTCAATAATCCGAGCCCGTGTTTACGTTTCCATTGCACTTGTCACTTCATTTCTTAGTTCCGGCGATGGTAGCGGGCTTGTTCTGCCGGAGTCAGTGGTGGAAAGGATATATCGCCATGATTGCTACGATGATGGTAGATATTGATCATTTGTTAAGCAGTCCAATATTCGATCCCAATAGATGCAGCATAGGAACCCATCCGTTCCATGAGCCAATTCTTATGCCGTTTTTCATCACGCTATGCCTGTTTCCCCAATCAAGGTGGGTAGGAATCGGACTGGTTATTCACATGCTGTTAGACAGTTTAGACTGTCAGTTTACAAACGGAGTTTGGTTCGTCTAATAGTTTAATATTTTCAAATAGAGGATATTTACAAAACAAATTCATGTAACCTAAGTATTATGCTTAAACAAACCCACTTAATTATTTTGCTTGCTACAGTTTTCTTGCTGTCAGCATCTCCATCGCATTCGCAGAAAATAAGTGTGACCCATTGCAACGGTGCTTGCCCGGTCTATGAGTCTCTGATGGTCGCAAACCGGGCGAATGTTGTTATTCATCACATTTATGCGGCCGGTATAAATGGGGAAAGCGGTTTAGCAGATTGGGTCTCGTATCGATTGACTAAAGAGGCGATAGGTGTAGCTTCTCTGCTTCCTCGACTATGGAATCCGGATCACTTGCTTGAATTTTCAGGCTTAGAGAATGTGCCCGAGATTGGCTCAACAGAGTTGCGACTCGCGGAAATTGCGGTAAGCAATAACCCCTATGTTGGAATCGGCGAGTTACCAGAGCAGCAGGAACAAAGCGCACGACTTGCGCCTATGACCTCCTTTTCGAATACTCCTTATTGGTCTGATGTGAATAATCTAACAAACATGGTGCCTATGCCTAAGTCACTCAGGCTGGGGCCTTGGCTTCAATTGGAGCAGCAGTTGAACGAGCTCGTAGCGAAGAGCGGAGAATTACATGTGATCACAGGCCCTCTGTTTTTGATCGATAGACTTAGTTCTAATCCAAGCCCATCAGCAACTGAACCAGCGGCATACTATAAGATTGTAGTGAAAAACGATGAACTAGTGGCATTTGTGCTTCCCAAGGAATTAGGACAGTTTGATTCTTTTTGTGAACAAACAGCAGATCTTGGCGATTTGCAGAGNATGGTATCGATAGACTTTTTTCCGGGAAGGAAAATGCAATNGTCAAGCGAGTTGCTGGCACATCTGAATTGCACAAAGTAGAGAGAAGCAATAATTGTTTGACTAGTTTGCTACATAACTGAGAATCGGTAGGGTCAATTTCATGAAAGCTTTTATTTTTAAAGGAGGGATTTAAGATATGGTTGCTAAACAAATCTGCAGACTAAAGTTGTGGCTATTTTCCTCTCTTTTTACCTTCGCAGTTTTTGCGCAGGATAACCCCTACCAAGTTGTCTACCATTGGGGTGAGCTTCCAGGAGGGAGGCCCATGGGCATTGTGACTGGGGTTCAGCCTGACCCAGACGGAGAACACCTATGGATTATAGAGCGTTGCAGCGCTAATCAATGCGCTGGTTCAGATTATCACCCGATCCATAAATTGGACCTGCAAGGAAATACCGTTAAATCTATTGGCGCGGGTTTGTTTGCTTGGCCACACGGATTTGATATGGACGAGGAGGGTAATTTTTGGATTACCGAAGGCGCGCCGGAAGGTGATGCAAGAGGAGCTCCGGGAGCCGAACGAGGCATGGGTCATCAAGTTGTCAAAATCAATCAAGAGGGAGAGGTTTTAATGCGCCTTGGCGAAGCCGGTGTGCCTGGAGATGACCAGATGCACTTCAATGGACCAAGCGCAATCATTGTCGCCCCTGGAGGTGATTTCTGGGTAGCAGACGGCCACAGAGGCGGTAATAATCGTATTATTAAATTTTCAAGAAACGGCGTTTTCCAATTTCAGTTGGGTGGTGGCGTAAATGATACAAGCAGAGAGAGTGCTCGTTTNAACGACCCACATGACTTAAAAATAGACTCCCAGGGGCGGCTGTTTGTTGCCGACCGAGGAAATAACAGAATCCAGATTTTTGACCAGGGCGGGGAGCTAATAGATATCTGGACTCAATTTGGCAGACCGAGTGGAATTTGGATTGATGAAAATGACAAGATCTTTGTCGCTGACGGGATGTCTGGTGAACAATGGAATCGTGGCTGGGAGCGGGGTATTCGGATAGGTGATGCTAGAACGGGTTACGTAACTGAGTTTATTCCCGACTATGAAATACCCAATGGAAGTGGTATTGANTTTTTGGCNTCAGANTATGANGGNAATATCTANGCNGGACAGGTTGGTCGCCAGCGNTTTGAAAAGTATGAGCGNGTNCGNCCATAGAGGNNTANNANTATGAGTTTTGCNAGTGGAATATTGNCTGGNAAGAGCGCGATTGTAACCGGTGGNGCTACNGGNATTGGNGCCTTTATCGTNCGNAAGTTAGGNGNCTTAGGTGCAAACGTNGGGATAGTNTCTCGAAAGGAAGAAAATTTGGTATCNGCTGTCAACGAATTCAAANATTCTGATGNTATTGANGTNGNTTGGTGNNNNGGNGATGTNAGAGANCCTGANGGTATAAAAAAGTCNTTNGATCAGTTNGCAGAGAAAATTGGTGGCATCGATATTNTNGTNTGNAATGCTGCNGGAAATTTTATCTGNCCCACNGAGGANCTCNCNTGGAATGGGTGGCGNACTGTTATCGAAATTGANCTNAANGGNACNTTTAATTGTTGCCAGGCTGCGCTCCCTCACCTCAAAGAATCGANGGANGGAGGNCGCATNATATCNATAAGCACAACACAAGCNGACTTTGGTTGGCCGGGTGCTGCTCATGCGGCGGCAGCAAAATCCGGTATTCAAAATTTAATGAAAACGCTGGCGGCAGAATGGGGTAAGTATAACATCCGATCAAACTGGATTTCACCAGGACCAATTCAAGGAACAGAGGGTGTAGATCGACTGATTATTCAACAAGGACTTGCTGATCAAGTTCTCGAAAGAGTGCCGCTAGGCACTTTTGGTCAAGGTGAAGATATCGCCAATGCTGTGGTGTATTTTTCTTCTGACACAGGTAGATATGTTTCGGGTGCTGGTCTTGCGGTAGATGGTGGAAGTCAGTGGAACCGTGGAAGATAGATGTTGGTGACTTTCTCCCACCTTGTAATTCTCCTAAATCACAAAAGATTCAGCGGAGCTATTGTTTGCTATGTTTTTATCATTTCCGTAAAAACGTACCAGGGAATTTTCTTTTTATTATCCTTATCGCCGATGTTTTCGAATTTCGATAACCGTAAACCGTGACGTTCTGCTAACTCTTCAGTTCCTTCAGAGAGAGTTTCTCCGGTAGGTATGCCAAACCGTATTTTCTCACTGTAGTACTTAATTGCACGATGCATGCCTTTGCTCAAAGTTTCGTGCGGTGGATTGCCTTTGACCAAGTCTTTAGTAAAAAAATCTACACCGATTACACTACCTTGTGGAAGTGTTGAGAAAAGCGCCAAAGTCGAATTTACGGCTTCGTCTGTCAGATACATAGTCACGCCCTCCCAAAGGATATAGGTTATCTTTTTTTGGTCAAATCCGCTCTCTAGGAGGGAGTCCATCCACGATTCTTGATTAAAGTCGGTTTCTACAAAAGTGACATGGCTATGAGGAAGTCCAGCTTTTTCTATCGCTTGTTTTTTAACTTTTAATGTAGGCGCCATGTCTACTTCAAAACAATATAGATCTAAATCTTTTGGTAAATCATAACATCGAGTGTCCCAGCCCGCTCCTAGAATGACAAGCTGTTCGATAGGGTCTTCAGTCCTGGAAAATGCCTGACTCATAGAGCGATCAATAAAATGCGTACGATGACTCATCATAGTGGCCGCGTTTGAGGGGCGCGGCCCTGGGTACGCAAAAAAGAATCCCTTGTAATTGGTTATTTTTAGGGCAAGCCGCATCGTTTGAAGTGTCAGAAAACGCACTGGTTGGGCGAATAAGATCGTGTGTTCCGTAATTCTATACGCGGCGTTATCAATGCGGGTCCCGGCAACGTGCATCGCAAGTCTTGCGCCGTAGGGTTCTGCTGCGGTGCCGGAAATATTATGGGGAATTATGACGCGGCGAACCCTCCAACTGTACACAATTATGCCGAGGAGAATAAAAGGTAAAAAAAGAATAATGATTAAGCTGAATAGTAAGCCACGCATGACGAGTAATTCCTACTCTTGTGGTAGTGTTAGAGTGACAACTGTATTTGTGGATACAACGCTAACGAATTGTTGTTCACCAACGGAGTACGTTAGCGGACTGGCTCTCACGGTCCGTGGGGTCTGATATTTAAAAAGTGACTCCCCATTTTCCGCATCTAAGGCATGGAATTCACCGTTCTCTAAACCCTGGAAAACTAAATCGCCAGCAGTTACCAGATTGCCACTGGCTCCAATTCCCGACTGAGCTGGTAGCTCGGTCTGCCAGACCTGTTCACCGTCGATTGGACTATAGGCCGACACAGTCAAAGACGGAGGATAGGCCTCTGACACTCGGTCAAGAGCTGAGTAGTTCTCCGTGTGGCCGCGACTATCAGGTCCTGGGGTCAGGGAATCGCCAACGGGTTGAACGGTTAGACTTATCGCGCCGTTTTTACCAGTGATGTACACCAACTGTGTTCTTGGGCTAAATGATGCTGAACCAAAGCTCGAACCGCCATGCGCTACGATGTAGGGTTCTGTCAATGAGTAGGGTGTATAAATCTGCTTACTTCGTTCTGCGAGTTCTGGCTCATCAAAAGGAATAAACGTCGCGCACAGCGGATCCATCGGAACGCCACGAGCGGTGTGAGGAATCGGTTGAGTCGGATAAACGACCTCTCCAGGAACGTCTGTTGCGGTTGGCATTGAAGTTTCGGGCATTGGAAACAATGGATCCCCGGTTTCTCTGTCCCACATGTAAAAGAGGCAATTCTTCCCGCCTGCTGCCACCCCTTTAACGATATCCCCTTCACTGTTTTCAACATCGAATAAAAGAGGTCCGGTAACATGATCCCAGTCCCAAAGGTCGTGATGCACTGCCTGGAAATACCATGCTAATTCGCCAGTGTTGATATCAAGGGCGATAGTAGCATTGGTGAATAGGTTTGCCCCAACACGGGCCGAACCGTCATAGTCGGGCGAGGGATTGCCAGCATTCACGTATACAAGTCCGAATTCTGTGTCTATGGCAGGTGGCGTCCATACCCCTCCACCAGCGCGTTGCCCGGTTCCCCAGGTGTCCCTTGCTAGTTCCCAGCCTGAGTCTCTAGGGGTTTGTGGAACTGTATTAAAAACCCACTCAACTGCGCCGCTTAGTGCATCAATACGAATCACTAAACCGCCTGGGATATGCCCTTCAGATAAAGCGGCAGCGACATACATCTTCCCGTTATGAATGGTTGGCGGAGTAGTCAGTC
>PAWK01000003.1 GCA_002714195.1 Gammaproteobacteria bacterium
GGCACATTTTTCCTGGTCTTTTTTGGCTGCGGCGCAGTTATCGTCAATGAACTGTTTGGCGGAGAGCTTGGCCAATTCGGGATCTCTATTGTTTTTGGTCTTGTGGTTATGGTTGTGATTTACTCTTTTGGGAATGTGTCCGGTGCTCACATAAATCCTGCAGTCACAATAGCGTTTTGTTTTGCAGGTCGCTTTGATTTGAAACTCCTTCCTAGCTATGTTGCCATGCAATTGATTGGAGCGATGTCAGCTGCTCTTTTGTTACGATGGATATTTTCCGAAACTGAAGTTTTGGGACTGACCCNGCCAAATATTGGCATATTCAGAGCATTCTTCGTGGAAGTCATTATATCGTTTNTGCTNATGTCGGTTGTTTTNAATTTANGCGGTGAGCAGCCGGAGAAAAAGATTATGGCTGGAGCNGCTATTGGGGGAGTAGTTACCTTTGCTGCTTTAGTTGCGGGGCCCATAACTGGAGCTTCGATGAACCCTGCTCGCTCGTTAGGTCCAGCAATTGCGGCACAAAATTTTGAGAGTATTTGGTTATATGTAGTTGCCCCAGTAATCGGGATGTTGCTGGCATGTCCTGTATGTCGTTGGGTTCAGGGCCCTGATTGCTGTTCCTTTAAGGGGTTCTCAAATGAAACATGACCACAAACTCGCGAAAATTTTGCTTNGGCTAANGAGTATATTTTTCANNTGTTTTCAGTTTGCTTNTGCTCAAGAAGCNAGCCGNTTCATTCGTTTTGTNCCTGGTGCCTCAGATTGGCATGGAGAGCTTCAAACATCGATCGTATCCTATAGTAATAGTGTGGGAACAAAATTAGATTTAGTGTCGGCGGTCCATTTGGGAGATAAAGGGTACTANNAACAGTTGAATGAGGAGTTCAGAAACAAAGACATTGTGTTGTACGAACTCGTAGCTGAAACTGGNCAAAGACCTCTTCTAAATTNAAAGAAGACAGGTTCGTCTCCTATGTCATTTCTCCAGAAAGCAATGGGGAATTTTCTGAGACTGAGCTTTCAATTAGANCAGATAGATTATTCACNCCGAAATTTCACTCACGCAGATTTAACCCCCAGCCAGCTAAAGATGGCAATGGAAGTTAAAGACCAGAATTTGTTCTCAACTTTCATAACTCTTGCTGCAGCTNATTCTCCTAATGGTGGGAGCGCAGACGCAAGCAAAGGTCTCGACAACTCACTNGACTTCATGTCATTGCTGAATGCCCTTACTTCNGGGAACCATATCAATTCACTAAAGTATTTATTTGGGNAAGAATTGGGCAAAGCTGATGGCTTTCGAATGACGGAAGAGTTTGAAAATGAAATTCCGATCTTAGGCGAGAGAAATCGAGCCGTTATNAACAAGCTGGNAGAGGTGATTAGTGATTCGGCCAATCAACGCATTGCGATTTTTTATGGGGCTGCCCACATGCCGGGTATAGAAAGATCAATTACAGAGGAGTTAGGATTTCAACTTGAGAGCCAGCGTTGGTTGTCGGCGTGGCGAATTCCTTAGGTTCTGTGCTGTAAAGTTTGAGCGGTAATTTTACAGTTAGATTAGTTGACTCCCACGTGATTTACAGGACAATAGGCATATGTTCTTATATTGATCTAATCCGTAGTATGCGTTCGTCATGTTTTACTTATTTGTGTCAGAAACGTGTTACGCTTTCGATCCTGAAGACTTTTAGTTTGTGAATTGGAATTAAGGAATTAATATTTATGAAAAATTTGATGAGAGTATGGCTTGCTTTTGCCTTGGTTGTGTTGGTTGGCTGTGCTGCGAGCACTCCCCCGGCTGTTGGTGTNTGGGGTGTTGAGATGAATACACCTNTAGGAAATATTCCTGCTACTTTGACGATTAATGCAGATGGGAGCGGCAGTATGGGAGCTGATCAATTGGGAGAGGCTCCGATATCAGGCATTACCTTTGATGGCAACGGGGTTGCCTTTGAGACTTCAATTGATGCGCAAGGCCAAAGCCTCACCCTCCAATTTAACGGTAATATAGACGGCGATGCATTGACTGGTGAATTTGGAAGTGATTTTGGATCCTTCGGCGTTACTGGTAATCGACAGTAGTCAACTAGATAGGGGCTCGGAAGAGCCCCTTGCGTTTTTTAAATTACGTTTAGACGCAGATCTTGATCAACCCTTCTCAGGTTCTCTTGGGCATTGGGGCTATTGGGATGAACATCTATAAGGTCTTCAAATGCTTGCTTTGCCTTACCTAGCTGGTCTAACTGAAGGTAAACTAAACCAAGCCCAGAGAGCGCTCCAAAATGTCTTGGCTCTAGAGCCAAGACCTTCTCTATGTCCCTGATCGATTCTTGGTAGTTGCCCAACAAATAATGCAGGGTTGCTCGGCGATTCCAAGCTTCTGCGTAGTCTGGGAAATTTTCAGTTAGTTCGTTAAAAATTAACATTGCTTCTGACTGACGGCTTGCATTCATGCGTTGAACGCCAATTTGCATGAGCCGCTCGACATCGGAATTAGGGTGGGCAAACCAAATTTCCCAAATTTCATTTTCGGTAGATCTTATGACTTGTGCGTCAGAACTTGAGGATAATCTGCCAAAAAGCATATCCAGTCGCTTATCTGTTTGGTCTGCAAGCGCGAAATCGCTCTGAAAAATCAAAATTGCAACGGCGAAAATTCGAATATTCATGTTTGTGCCATCGGATATATAACTCCAATGAGTATATCTACAAACGACCTGAACTGGCTACTTTAGTCGGTTTCTCTAAAACGAAACTACAAGGGTCGCAGCAGTTCTTATATCAGTCTCGTCCCTGCCCGCAGGCACCTCAGTTTGGTGCTTTAAATTAATGGAAAGCCGTAGGGACAAGTTTTGATTTATCTGAGTGGTTATGCCTGTGTCNGANCGATAAATATTCGANTCCGTTCCATACTCTATCGCNAGATCNTGACTAAAAGTAGCTGTGTCACTGAGTATCCACTCATAGTCTCCTGCAACTCTGAAGATGGGCTCGTCGAAATCAGAACCATCGAGTCGTGACCAGCGAATACCAATACCAGCATCAACGCGNAGACTCACATCGGATCTACTTTGAAAAAANCCTCGGCCATACGACAGGGTCGCGTCAGATTGGCTGTCAAAACCATTGAAGCGGTCGTCTTCGTGAGCTGCCCTGGCCAAGAAGAAACTGTCTTCGGAGAATTGGTAACTCGCCCCAGCGACCCCATAGAAACGTTGACCCGTTGTTTCGTCATCACTTGCAGCATAAAGTGCATCTAGTGTGTAACCGTATTCCCATCGATCATCAATTATTGTGTATTCGCCGGCAAAATTCAGTGCTTGTTCATCTGTATTTCCGGACGTAAAAAGCGCGCCTACTTCTAGTTCCCGAGTGATACTCTGTTGTTGTTGAGCTAGCGAGCTTGTCCATAGTGAAGTCAGCACAATCAAAACTACTGACTTAATTAAAAATTTCATGTTTAACTACCTTGGAAGAATTTGTTCACTTTAGAGTGTTTCGGCATTTATATCAGATGGATTAATGATCTTTGGAAAAAATTTTAAAAAAAAATGCTATATCTCCGTAACTTATAAGAATAACCTAATAGACCACTTTGCTGGCCTTATACAAGGTTTTAAGGTATAAAACTTGGCTAAAGGGGACGTGTTTCTATTCTATGAAAACTTTATATCTGTTGCGTCACGCGAAGTCTTCCTGGGATAACCGAGAATTGAAGGATCAAGATAGGCCTCTGAATAGTCGGGGTTTGAGCGATATTCCTAAAATGGCGGCTCGGTTGCGCGAAAAGTCGATAGTGCAGGCGATAATTTCAAGTACAGCTGTGCGTGCCTGCTCAACAGCAAAATTGATGGCCGAAGGGATCGGATTTCCGGCCGAGAGCGTTTATTTGAAGTCAGAGATGTATCTTTCGGGGCCGCCTAAATTGTTAGAAATTGTGCGACACCTAGACGATACGCTAAGAGAAGTAATGCTGGTCTGTCATAATCCAACGATTACAGAATTTGTCAACTTGATGTCAGGCGCGAACATTAGCAACGTCCCAACTTGTGGTTTAGTGACTCTAAAACTAAACAGCGATACCTGGGCCGATACGGCATTTGATAAGGCAACCCTTTTGGAATTTGATTACCCAAAAAAGGATATTTAAGTGTTACGTCGACATATAGCTTTGATGACTGGGTGTTTGATTTGTGGTTGCAGCGACTCTGAAGTCGTTTCACGTGAAGATCACAANTCTGGTCGGGCTTATATACCATCGGTCCGATGGTACTCGGAGCAACAGGTTGAAAATGGATCGACCATTTTCGAAAATAATTGCTCTGAGTGTCACGGTGCTCACGCTGAGGGCAGAGTCGCCAATTGGAAGCAGAAGTTGAAAGATGGCTCCTTTCCACCGCCACCACTGGATGGTAGCGCTCATGCTTGGCACCACCCCAGAACTGTTCTTCTAGAGGTGATCAATGGCGGCGGTCTTGACTATGGGGGTAAAATGCCGGCTTTCAGGGATGTTTTAGAAAGCGATGAAAAACTTGCTGCGATCGCCTATTTTCAAAGTTTCTGGGATGACGAAACTTATCACCAGTGGGAGGCAATGGATGGTGCGCTATAAATGTATTGTTTTTGCAGTATTATTAGGTTTGAACTTAGGCGCTTATCCTCAGATAGATCAGCCATCGAACTGGCAGTCCAGTCTATACGTTGAGCATGAGTTGGTTGGTCAGATTTGGAATAGTGTAAGCCAGGAATTTGTATCAATTGCGGACTTTGTGGCCTCGGTAGAAGACTCCAAGTATCTTATTTTGGGGGAAAAGCATGACAATCCGGACCATCATCTATTGCAGCTTTCTATTTTGAATCATCTCCTTGGTCTTAACATAGTTTCCTTGGTTTCTTTTGAAATGATGGATGCAAGTTCTCAAAACCTACTTGATGGTTTACCTCAGACGAAGATAGATAATCTGGAACTTCTTAAGGAATACCTAGAGTGGGATGACGAAGGTTGGGATTGGTCATTTTATGGACCGCTTATCTACTCAGCNTATACCTCTGGCGTGAATCTCGCAGGTTCAAATCTCACCAACTCTCAAATGATGGAAATTTACGGATTAGAGGAGTTACCATCAGAGCTGGATATTTTCGACGACCTTATCACGGCGCGACTTATTCAAGATATAGACGAAAGCCATTGTGGGCTGCTTCCTGAGTCTCAGTTCCCAGCAATGGTGAGAGTGCAGCAGGGAAGGGACTATTCCATGGCAAGAAGTTTAGTCTCTGAGAAAGAAGAGCANATNAGAGTTTTAATTGCAGGAAACTATCATGCTCGCAAAGATCTAGGGGTACCGAAATATTTGATGGCAAGTGATCCCGAATTATCAGATAATCAANTCGTATCAGTGGCTTTTACGGAAGTGGTCCAGGGCGAAACCGATCCGACAATGTATTCACAAGCCGCTGATAATGAGGCTTCTTTCGATTTTTTATGGTTTACTCCCGTGGTTTCCGAGGAGGATTATTGCGCCTCTTTGCGAGAGCCGTGAATGTTGACTCGACTTCCGTCTCGAAGGCATCATTTTTAGGGAAGATTAAATACTTATTTGAAAAATTTCCTTTCTCGATTTCTGGGCATGATTAAAATACTTCTTTATCCTCTTATTNCTTTGTTAGTTTGTATGAGCNCCGGGATCGTGGCGCAAGTCTATCCGCAGATAATTCCTCAAAACGATAATGCTTCAGAACTGGTCTACGATGAGGGTGGAGAGTTTAACTTCGTCAGAGTTCAGTTTGATACTTATTATGGGCAAGGTTTCGGGTTTGGCACATGGTCAATTGACTTTCCTGACGCCGACATGAATTTTTTGAGAGGAGTTTCTAGATTAACCAATATTCGTGTGATGAGCGAACCGATTGTTTTGCGTATTGATGACGAGGAAATTTTTGATTATCCCTTTCTCTATATGTTAGAAGTCGGCCAAGCAGGTGGGCTNACCTTAGGNCCGTCAGAGACAGAGAATCTCCGAGAGTATTTGCTGCGAGGTGGATTCTTGCTAATAGATGACTTTTGGGGACAACGACAATGGGACAATTTTTTTGCGGCATTTTCGCAGGTCTTCCCTGATCGTGAAGTTGTAGAGCTAAAACCTGATCATGAGATCTTTCATATCTATTACGATATCGACGGTCCGCAAATGATACCTGCTCTCTATCGATCTGATGATTTTGGTGAACAAGGCATCGATTATGCGAGTAATCATGCCATCCTAGATGATGAGGGACGTGTAATGGTTTTAATAAATTGGAACTCCGATATGGGAGATGGATGGGAACACACTTACCATCCGGCATACCCCACTAGATATGCGAACTCTGCATATAGGTTAGGAATAAATTACCTCATGTACTCAATGACTCACTAAGCAAGTATTGATTGTTCTATTCGTCGAGAAAGACTTTCAAATCAAAATTAAAAAAATGGGAGCTAGAAGATGTTAAAAATACTAATGGCACTCTTCGTTATTAACGCTACAAACTTTGCATTTTCCGCTTTACCCTATGATCATTTGCACCTTACTGCGACTAATGCGGAAGAGGCTGTCAATTGGTATGCAAAACATTTTGGCGGCACCCCAGGATCTTTCAATCGTGGCGATGCTGATGTGGTTCAGTATCCAATAGATCGAGTTTTCTATAATGATCTTTCAGTAATATTTTTTGAGCGAGAGCCAACCGGTGGCTCAGTGGGCACTGGGGTGGATCATATAGGTTTTTCCATGGCAAATGTCGAGGAGATAGCTGCCAACGTGTTGGCTGATGGTGGACAACAAATCGGAGACTTTGTGGAATTTTCAGGGATGACTATTGCTTTTGTGGTCGACCCGTGGGGCACAAAAATTGAATTGATTGATGATCCCGATACACGGGGGTTGCATCACATACATTTATCTTCTCCTCAGCCACAGGAGACTTTAACTTGGTATCAGACCATTTTCGGTGGAGAAATTGTTCAATGGAAGGGAGTCTTATCCGCGATAAATTACAGTGATGTTTGGTTAATGGCGGCTCAAGCGAGTGACAGTATCGTTCGTACCCAAGGCAGAGCGATGGATCATTTGGGTTGGGCTTCGCTAAATTTAGATGACTTTGGAGAAAATTTACGACTCAATGATGTTGAATTTTCGATGGAGCCACTATCTTTCAGGGGGATTAGAATTTCCTTTATCGAAGGCCCAGACGGCGTTCGAATAGAGGTGGTGGAGCCCGATTAGAAGATTTATCGGTATATTGGATTTGGTTTGCTTGGCTTTATGTCAAGGCCTTTGCAACTTTGTTTTAATTCAGTAGAGGAGATTCTATCGATTTTGAAAAGTCCTACTAAGGCAGCATGACATATATAGTCAGAGCTGATTTCAAAATAACTACGGAGGTCTTCGCGAGTTTCGCTCACTCCGTACCCATCAGTACCCAGGACACAATAACTAGATGGCATCCAAGGAGCAATGCTGTTGCCTAAGCACTTCATATAATCTGAGGCTGAAACATAAACGCCTCTTGTTTGTGCGAAAAGTTTCTGAATATAAGCGTTTTTCGGTTTCTTAAAAGGATGCAGTCGATTCTGGCGATCACACTCCTCAGCTTCCCGGTAGAGTTCGTTATAACTNGTCACACTCCAGATTGATACTTCAAAGCCAAGACCCTCTAACTTCTCCTTAGCATTAAGAACCTGTTGCATGATCGACCCGCTTCCTAACAAGTGAATTTCTGAGGTTATCTCTGATTTTGTCGAGGTAAAATGATATGCCCCCGCTAGGATGCCCTTTTGAGATACTTTATCTACGGGCATTGCCGGCATCACGTAATTCTCATTGTAAGCGGTAATGTAATAGAAGATATTCTCTTGTAGCTTATACATTCGATGAATACCCTCTCTGACGATGACTACTAACTCATAAGCAAAGGCTGGATCATAACTTTTTAAATTTGGATAGGTGTTTGCAACGACTTGAGAGTGACCATCTTGGTGCTGAATCCCCTCGCCGTTTAATGTGGTGCGTCCNGCGGTGCCTCCTATTAAGAATCCACGACATAGCATATCACCGCAAGTCCAGATCATGTCACCAACTCTTTGAAAGCCGAAAATTGAGTAAAAAAAGTAGAACGGAATCATGGGTAATCCATGAATGGAGTAAGCAGTTCCAGCTGCTAAGAAGGAGGCTAGCGCACCAACTTCGCATATCCCCTCTTGTAAGATTTGACCATCCTTCGCTTCCCGATAGGCGATTAATGAGTTTGCATCCACGGGCGTATATTGCTGTCCCTGTAAGGAAAAGATACCTGCTATTTTAAAAAGAGCCTCGAGACCGAAGGTTCGGGCTTCATCTGGAACGATCGGGACAATATATCTTTTTAGAGAGTTTTCTCTGAGTAGAATCGCTAAAATCCGTACTAATGCCATCGTAGTGGATTGAGGTTTCGTGCTTTGTCCGCTAGTAATTGACTCAAAGTTGGCGAGATCCGGTGTCTCAAGCTTGATGCAATTTGCCAGTCTCTCTGGAATACGTCCACCGAGTGCAGCCCTTCTTTCTATTAGATATTTGACCTCTGCGCTATCGGATCCAGGATTGTAGAACTTCGCCTCCCCAATCGAATCTTCGTCTAGCGGAATTCCCAGGTTTTTAGCAATCCTCAAACGCTGGTTTTTATCTAAGTTTTTCTTCTGATGGACACTGTTACTGCCTTGAATTCCAACCATACCGTCGCCTTTCACAGTTTTGATTAGGATTACAGTCGGCTTATCCTTACTCTGGATTGCTTTATCAAATGCTGCAAAAATCTTTCTATGGTCTTGCCCTCCGCGCTTTATCTGTTTCAATTCATCGTCCGTTAGCGAATTCATCATACTCTCAAGCTTTGGATTTCCGTCAACCCAATGCTCTCTTTGTTGATCACCAGATAAAATTGAATAACGCTGATAGTCACCGTCTACACACTCCTCCATTCTGTCAGAGAGAACTTGATCTTTGTCATCATCTAAGAGCTTGTCCCATCCGCTACCCCAGATAACCTTTATGACGTTCCACCCAGATCCCAAAAAAGATGATTCGAGTTCTTGAATGATTTTCCCGTTTCCTCTCACAGGCCCATCTAGGCGTTGCAGGTTGCAGTTTACTACCAAAATAAGGTTATCAAGCTTTTCTCTAGAAGCGATATTAATTGTCCCAAGTACTTCCGGTTCATCAGTCTCGCCATCGCCGATGAAGCACCAAACTTTCCCGCCTAATTTAGGCTTTAATCCTCGATTCTCTAAATATTTTGAGAACCGAGCTTGATAAATTGCGGTTGGAGTAGATAAGCCCATCGAAGCGTTTGCGACTTGCCAATAATCTGGCATCGATCGGGGGTGAGGATAAGAAGTCAAGCCACCTTCTTTTTTCAACTCTCTTCTGAAGTTTATTAGCTGTGCTTCTGATAAAACACCCTCAATAAAGGAACGAGCATAAATTCCAGGTGAAGTATGAGGTTGAGGGATAATTAGGTCCCCACCGTAAGATTTAGAACGCTTCCGAAAAAAGTGGTTAAAGCCTACTTCCATCAGCGTTGCCGCTGACGCATACGTTGCAATGTGTCCCCCCACTCCAGAGCCGTTATCCTGAGCTTGCAAAACCATAGCCATAGCGTTCCATCGTAAGATATTCTCTAGACGTTTTTCTAACTCTAGATTGCCGGGATAACTTGGTTGCTTTAATAGCGGAATCGAGTTTACATAAGGTGTGTTTAAAGTTTTATTCGAATTAAGAGGCGAATGTCTGGCTTGCCACTCATATAGACTCTCAAGCAAGAAGGATACTCCAGAGTCACCGTAGTTTTCGAATACATTTCTTAAAGCTTCAATCCACTCCTCTTTGTCCTCTTCAATACCCTGAAGTGAATCTCTGCTATTCATGTGTCACCAGCGTTGACTGTTGGGCTAAGTTGTTATTCAGAAAATGGTTTATAAGTTTTGAATCCTCGACCACGCAGCTTTCGCTGTTTTCATGAATATACTGAACGCTGACTTCCTCAATTAATTGAGCTTTTTTGATCAAAGACTTGAAGGCCCCTATTTCCGTTGGCGAAAGACCTAGGTCAGAATAAAATTCGATCAATAAAGTTATCTCTTTATGAGTAAAACTTTTGGCTAATATTTCAGCGATGCCGTGTGAAAATTTTTCCCATGAGTAGGCATTGGCGTAGCAGCTTCTGATTTGCTTTTTTATATCTTCCGGCAAAACCACAGATTTCGACACTTGAACAATACTGGCGTAGGTGCGAATGATCTTTTGCGTCTGAACGTCTGTTATGCGATCGAATTGAGAGCCTAGATCAGTCAATTCAAGCAAACGATTAGCATCTCGAAGATTGGCGTCAGGCTTAGCTGTAGACGCAACCAATAGAAAATAGACAAAAAATAAACATGGGTGAATTTTCATCGGAATCTTTTTTCCCCTATGTCAGCCCAATATACTACTTAGGCAAACGAATCTTCAAGCATACACTTTTCTAAGTCAGTCAATCTTTTTACTGTTTCTAGTGTTTCATTTCTATGACCTTGACAGCATATGGTCCAGGATTATTAAGTATGCGTACTTACAGACAGATAAGCGATCTGTAGGCATTCACTCAAAGCAATAGCTTAACGTATTTACCGTTTAATTTTGGACCCTACATTTTTCTTTTCACAAAAGTATCGGTTGACTGAGAAATCACACGGTGACAACATGCTGACAGAACTTACTGCCTTTGGATATAAAAGTGTGCACGTTTCGAAGCGAGTGTTATTTCTAGACTTGGTGCTCTCAATTTTTCGATTGAATGGTCTGCTCATTGCCGAGGGAGACGCGATGACAGAGAAGCTTGGTCTAACTCATGCAAGGTGGAAGGTGATTGGCGCAGTCGCCTTATCTCAAAACGGATTAACTGTTCCAGGGATAGCGAGAGTTCTGGGGCAATCTCGCCAAGCGGTTCAAAGAATCACGGATGTCATGGTTGAGGATAAACTACTTGAGTATTCTGAAAATCCAAAGCATAAGCGATCCGTTTTGGTGCTTCTTAGCGATCAGGGGAAGGAAGTATACAACACACTTAGAGAGGTCCAAGACCCTTGGGCAATAGATGCGACGGGTGAGATACCTGCAGAGGAGTTAGAAACCGCCCTTCGCCTGATTCAAAGGTTGATTAAAAAATTCAACTGACCTATTTTCTCATAGTCAATGAGCACGCCTTCTTCTGAACTACCAAGAGATCTCTACAGCGCCGAAAAGGTAGCGTCGCTAGAGAATTTAGCAATCCAAGAGTTGGGAATTGACTCCTATGACTTAATGTCAATGGCTGGTGCCTCGGTATTTGAGACCGTTAAAAGGCATTATTCTAAGACGAAGAAGCTGATTATATTTGCAGGTAGTGGAAATAACGCCGGCGACGGATATGTTGTCGCGGCGATTGCTAAATTGTCGGGCATGGAGGCTGATGTTATTCAGTTATGTGAAGAGCAAGGGCTTAAAGCCGACACAAGAAAGGCTTTTGAGTATGCTAGCTCGTCGGGCGTCGATATCCGTCCGTTTAANGATGAGTCCTTTGATCAAATTTCTAATATTCGAGAAACTGTAATTGTTGATGCCATTTTAGGTACAGGCTTAAATAGACCAGTCGCTAGCCAGTATCGAAAAGCTATCGGTGCAGTAAATTCAATTGAGTGTCCGGTAATTTCAGTCGACCTTCCTTCGGGCCTTAACTCAGATACAGGCTGTGCTATGGGCGTTGCCGTTATGGCGCATGTCACTGTGACCTTTGTGGGTTTAAAGCAAGGTCTTTTGACTGGAGAAGGGCAGGAATATTCTGGGAAAGTCGTTTTTGCTAATTTGGACATACCCGATTTTATCTATAAATCTAAGTGGTCGCCGCTACCCTCTTCGAATCGAATAGATATAGATTATGTGAAAGGTCGCCTTGGTCCCAGAAGGAAATTTTCTCACAAGGGAGATCATGGCCATGTAGTAGTGCTAGGAGGAGATCTAGGTTTTGGTGGTGCTGGCATTATGGCTGCTGAGGCAGCACAACGTTCAGGTGCTGGGCGTGTGACATTAATCACACGAAGCGAACATAGGACGGCTGCTTTGGTAAGATGTCCTGAGTTGATGGTAATAGATACTGACGGTGAGATCACACAATTTGCGAGCATTCTAGAGAGCGCAAGTTCTATTGTTGTTGGTCCAGGCTTAGGAATAGCTGAGTGGGGGAAGTCACTTTTGTTGTTGGTATTAGAGGCGCATCAGATCAGCCGTACACCGGTTATTTTTGATGCCGATGCTATAAATCTGCTGAGCGATAGAAGAGATCTGTTGGAAAATATGGGGGCAAGTAAATTTATTTTTACACCGCACCCAGGGGAAGCTGCTAAGCTTTTGGGTATTTCAAAAGAGCATGTTCAGCAGGACAGATTCAGAGCGGTCAGAGAACTTGCAAATTTATGCGGAGGAGTATGCCTCTTGAAAGGAAGTGGCAGTTTAACTTGCAGTGCAGAGTCTCTGGACACTATTTACTTGTGTAATGAAGGAAATGCGGGTATGGCAAGTGGAGGTATGGGTGATGTTTTGAGTGGTATTATCGGGAGTTTGATTGCACAAGGCTTAACAACGACAGAGGCCCTTAATTGCGGAATTTGTATCCATGGTGAAGCCGGTGACTTGGCTAGTCAAGCGAACGGCGAGAGGGGACTTCGAGCCACAGATCTTTTCTCCTTCCTTCGTGAGCTAGTGAATCCTGAATAATGCGAGGTTTAACAAATGTCAGCTTTGAATTTATTTCTAAATGATGAAGAAGCTACTCTATCATTTGGAAGAGAGCTAGCGCTTGGATTAACAACAAATAATGAAACCTCGAAGAAGTCTTTTGAATTATCGAAAACCCAAGATGTTGAGATTTTAGGGGCTGTAGTCTACTTAGCTGGGGATCTCGGAGCAGGCAAGACAACATTAACTCGAGGTATTATGAGGGGTTTTGGTTACAAAGGTGCAGTAAAAAGCCCCACATACACGATTATTGAGCCGTATGAATTTGTGAAGTCTCACATTTACCATTTTGATTTGTATCGTTTAGCCCATGCTGAAGAGGTCGAATTTCTCGGAGCGGATGAATATTTTTCTTCAAAAAACCTTTGCCTTATAGAATGGCCGGAGAGAGGGCAAGGTTTTATCCCGTCTGCTGATTTGGTAATTGAGCTGGCGCAAAAAGGAAATGGTAGGTCAGTCAGCTGTATGAGTCATACCGAAAAAGGTTTAAAGATCGTTAAAAGATTAACTGAGAGAGGCCGAAATCTATAGGTAGGCTGAATTTCCCGGCGAGAATGAACGACATAAAAACTATAGAACACATCTTTTACGCAATGCTTTGTGCAACCTCATTGCTGCACCCTGACGGCGCCTTTTCGTCAGANATCAAAGAAGTTAGGNTTTGGCAAGCTCCGGACCATACACGCCTTGTTTTTGATTTNAGCCAGGAAACTAGTTACGAANTATTCACCCTTGATGGTCCAGAGCGCGTGGTTATAGATTTTAAAAACACCGCTTTAGCTCTTGATTTAAACAATCTTGATTTCTCTAAGACTCCTATTACAGCAATAAGAAGCGGCNTAAGAAATAGTAGTGATGTAAGAATTGTTATCGACTTAGACGATAAGCTTANGCCGTCTAGTTTCACGCTTGCCTCTAGCTCGGAATTAGATCATCGATTGGTTGTTGATCTGTATAATTCCGGGATAAATCCCAAAGAGAGTAAAGCCTACTCTAAACCTCAAAGTATCCCCGAACAGGATGACAGACGTGATATTGTGGTGGCAATCTCCGCGGGACACGGNGGTGATGATCCTGGGAGTATAGGATTTGACGGTAAGATCAAGGAGAAGGATGTCACTCTTGCGATATCTCGTTTTCTCCAAAAACAATTTGAAGAAATTCCAGGGTATCGACCCGTCATGGTAAGGGATAGCGATTATTACGTTCAGCTGAGGCGAAGACCTCAAATAGCAAGGGAAAATAGGGCGGATTTGTTTGTTGCAATCCACGCAGATTGGTACAGGAGCCAGCGAGCCAGTGGTGCTACCATTTATGCCCTCTCAGGAGCGAGGGCAGATCGGGAAAATGCGCGGCGTGTNGCGGAAAAAGAAAATGGATCCGATTTACTAGGAGGAGTGGGTGGAACTTTAGCGATAGACTCATTAGACGACGATGTTGCCCTTACTCTAGTGTCATTCCAGATGGACTGGAGCATGGAACAAAGCCAAGTAGTGGGTATGAAAATTCTCGATTCGNTAAATAAAGTGACTCGACTGCGTCGTCGCGAAGTGCAGCAGGCATCATTTCAAGTGTTGAATTCGCCCGATATTCCCTCCATTTTGATAGAAACGGGCTACTTGACGAATCCAGAAGAAGCCCGAAAATTAAATTCTGCAAGCTTTCAAAAAAGTATTGCCCAAGCAATCGCTCAAGGTATCACAAATTATTTTTTTGAATTGTCGCCACAAGGGACGTTGGTCGCATGGCAAAAAGATAACGGTTTATCTCCAATGACTTATATCGTTGAAAATGGGGACAGTTTGTCAGCGATTGCTTCTAGGCATGCGACAAGCGTGGACTCAATTATGTCACTTAATGAGTTATCTTCGGATGTTTTGCAGATAGGGCAGCAGCTACAATTAAATAGAGAGTACAAAATAGTGATTTCAGAGCATACTATTCGTCGAGGAGAAACTTTATCGGAAATTGCTGCTCGTTACTCTATAAGTCTTGAGAATTTACGTGCCGCTAACAATTTATCCAACGATAAAATTCTAGTTGGTCAGATTCTGAAAATCCCTACTAGTTGAAAGACCGCCTAAATTTTCTTTAAAGTCTTTTGGATTTTGAAGAGAGTCATCTTGAGTGTGCTAGCATAAAATTATAGATCCATTATCATTAAGTCAAATGAATAGAATTAACTTACTTGATCAAAAACTAGCAAACCAGATTGCGGCGGGTGAGGTTGTTGAACGTCCTGCATCTATTGTTAAAGAATTAATTGAAAATAGTCTCGATGCAGGCGCATCAACAATAATAATCGAGGTCGAACAAGGAGGCACAAAGTTACTTCGAATTAAAGATGATGGTAGCGGTATTTTAAAGCAGGACCTCACGCTTGCTTTGCATCGTCATGCCACCAGTAAGATTGGAAAACTTGGAGACCTAGAAAATATAAGTAGTCTGGGCTTTAGAGGAGAAGCACTTGCTAGCATTAGTTCTGTTTCTCGAGTTTCTCTAATGTCAAAAGCCACAGGTGATGAAAGCGATACAGCTTGGAAAATTCAGTCAGAGGGTAACGTTGTAAACTCGAGCTTGACTCCAACATCACATTCTCAGGGAACCACGATTGAGGTAAGAGACCTTTTTTTTAATACACCAGCCCGAAGAAAATTCTTAAAAAAAGAGAAAACTGAATTCTCTAAAATTGATGAAATCATCAAGAGGCTCGCCTTAAGTAGGTTTGATGTTCATGTATCTCTCCGCCACAACCATAAAGTTATCCATAATCTCTTGCCAGCCAGTTCGGAATTGGAAAAGGAAAGGCGATTGGGTCTTTTATGTGGTTCCAAGTTCATCGAGAGTGCAATTCAAATAGAGTTAGAGCGACCGGGCTTGAAACTTTGGGGATGGATTGGTCTTGCAACNTTCTCGCGGAGCCAAGCTGATCTTCAGTATTTTTACGTAAATGGCCGAATCGTCAGAGATAAAATTATTATTCATGCGGTCAGGCAAGCTTATCGAGATGTACTTTTCCATGGAAGACATCCGGCTTATGTGCTTTTTTTGGAATTAGATCCGCGGACAGTCGATGTGAATGTTCATCCGACCAAACATGAGGTTCGATTCAGAGACAGNAGGTCGGTGCATGATTTTTTATTTGGTTCTNTATACAAGTCTTTGTCTGAGGTTACACCATCCGACCAGNTGGAAACGTCAGGTAGTTCAGCCGAATTAAATACNGGTTTTGANTTAAANCAAAGAATATCGNGAATAGGAGGTGGATTTGTNACACAGAATCGATTTATGCTCGATAATACCGNTGGGGACAATTCTCTAAAGNCACGAATCGAGTTTAGTCAAATTGCTGAAGAGTTGCCAAATGGAACAGACGTCCCTCCGCTCGGTTATGCGGTCGCTCAGGTGCATGGAATTTTTGTCCTGGCCCAAAATAAGGAAGGTCTGGTTATTGTTGACATGCATGCGGCGCACGAGCGTATAACTTATGAGCGAATGAAGCGTGCCCTAGCTGATGATGGGTTGAAAACACAAACCCTTCTTGTTCCCGTTTCTATAGCGCTAACTGAATCTGAAGTTGAACATGCTGACGATAATAAAACAGCTCTACTTGAACTAGGGCTGGAAATAGAAAAAGCCTCTGACGAGGCGATTGTAGTTAGACGAGT
>PAWK01000004.1 GCA_002714195.1 Gammaproteobacteria bacterium
AATCGTGCCTTTTCACATTATCGTTTTTAATTAATTATTATTTGAGGATAAAGCTGTGGCGAGAAAACACCCCCTTAGCCGTTATCGGAACATAGGTATCGCGGCTCATGTGGATGCGGGAAAGTTNNTACAACCACGGAACGCGTACTTTTCTANACTGGAATTTCCCACAAAATTGGGGAGGTGCANGATGGCGCAGCGGTTATGGATTGGATGGAACAAGAACAAGANCGAGGAATAACTATTACCTCTGCTGCGACGACTTGTTTTTGGAATGGAATGGATAGCCAATATGACGAACATAGGATAAATATAATCGATACACCGGGACACGTTGATTTCACCATTGAGGTNGAGAGATCCTTGCGTGTTCTTGATGGAGCGGTAGTTGTTTTATGNGCATCCTCAGGGGTTCAGCCTCAAACAGAGACAGTCTGGCGTCAAGCTAATCGCTATGAAGTTCCTCGCATGGTATTCGTTAATAAGATGGATAGAGCTGGAGCAGATTTTTTAAAAGTTGTTCAGCAGATGAAAGAACGACTAGGTGCAAATGCGGTTCCATTGCAGCTAGCGATTGGAGCGGAGGATGAGTTCAAGGGTGTCATCGACCTTGTAAAAATGAAGTCTATCGTATGGAGCGAGGAAGATCAGGGAACCTCTTTCGAATACAAGGATATTCCGAGTGAGTTGCAATCTCTCTGCAATGAATGGCGAGAGCATATGCTTGAAGCGGCTGCCGAAGCGAACGAAGAAGTAATGGAGAAATACCTCGAAGGNGGGGAGTTAACCGANNAGGAAATCATGAAAGCCATTCGNGAGCGAACTNTGGCCAATGAAATAGTTCCGGTTCTTTGTGGCTCTGCGTTNAAAAATAAGGGAGTTCAAGCTGTACTCGATGCGGTAATTGATTACATGCCTGCACCAACAGAGGTTAAGGCGATCGAAGGAGTCAAGGAAGATGGAGAGCCAACAACNTGTGAAGCAGACGATGACGCTTCGTTTGCTGCACTCGCATTCAAAATTGCTACTGACCCGTATGTAGGAACTCTCACTTTCTTTAGAGTCTATTCAGGTTCACTTAGTTCTGGAGACACTGTATATAATCCATTGAAAAGCAGAAAAGAAAGGGTCGGGCGCATGGTGCAGATGCACTCAAACTCGAGAGAAGAAATAAAAGAGGTCTTAGCAGGGGATATTGCCGCAGCTATTGGTCTNAAGGATGTTACGACTGGGGAAACTTTATGCAACCCAGATAATATGGTGACTTTAGAAAAAATGGATTTCCCGGAGCCAGTAATATCTGTTGCAGTTGAACCTAAGAGCAAGGCTGATCAAGAGAAAATGAGTATAGCCCTTGGCAAGCTGGCGCAGGAAGACCCCTCTTTCCGAGTTGAATCAGATGAAGAGTCAGGACAAACCATAATTTCGGGTATGGGAGAATTACACCTCGATGTGTTGGTTGATAGGATGAGAAGGGAGTTTTCAGTTGAGGCAAATATCGGGAAACCTCAAGTAGCNTATAGGGAAACAATTAAGAGAGCTGTTGAGATAGAGGGTAAGCATGTCAAGCAATCTGGTGGTCGAGGTCAATATGGGCATGTTTGGTTGAGACTTGAGCCTTTGGACCCTGATGCCGATTATGAATTTGTTAATGAGATAGTGGGTGGAGTTGTCCCGCGAGAATATATACCCGCGGTCGACAAGGGAGTGCAAGAGCAAATGCAAAATGGTTGTCTCGCCGGCTATCCGCTTCTAGCGATGAAAGTAACGCTATATGATGGTTCGTTCCATGACGTTGATTCGAGTGAAATGGCATTCAAGATTGCGGGGTCTCAAGCATTGAAGAAAGGTGCGTTAGAAGCAGATCCNGCTTTATTAGAGCCGATGATGGCAGTAGAAGTGGTAACACCCGAAGAATATATGGGTGATGTCATGGGCGANCTTAATCGTCGCCGAGGCATGGTTGGGGGAATGGAAGATAGTGCTACAGGCAAGGTTATAAATGCGGATGTTCCTTTGGCTGAGATGTTTGGATATGCCACTGATTTGCGGTCAGCAACTCAAGGCAGGGCAACTTATACAATGGAGTTTAAACAGTACGCTGAAGTGCCTGGCAATATAGCTGATTCGATTATTGATAACACCGCNAAGTAGANTCTNNNGNNGGAGCTTGGNGGTATTTANTTCTANCACTCTTCTNNACTGTGANTNGCCNNAAACCNGNGTGAATCATGATCAAAAAGTGTGGGTTAAGCATTGATTCTNACTAGTNAGCGNNANACCTCTAAAATAGCCTCAGAGCCGCNATAAATGCGGCTTCCAGAGGTNCAAATCGCTTGACTTACAGNCCCACTACAACTAAACTGCGCATCCTTTTTTGGCATAATTAATGTGTATGTCTATTTAGAAAGGTATAAATTGTTCTTTTATATGGAATTTCCGGAGTGAANTTGGATGCAAAACCAACGCATCAGAATTAGGCTGAAAGCCTTTGATCATAGATTAATCGATCTATCAGCTCAGGAGATAGTAGAGACGGCAAAGCGTACTGGTGCTCAAGTCAAGGGACCTATACCTTTACCAACCAATAAAGAAAGATTTACAGTATTGATTTCACCGCATGTCAATAAAGACGCTCGTGATCAATATGAAATTCGGACGCATAAAAGATTATTGGACATTGTAGAACCTACCGAAAAAACAGTTGATGCTCTTATGAAGCTCGATTTGGCGGCAGGAGTAGAGGTTCAAATAAGTCTGCAGTGAATTTGAGATAAGAACCAGGCATTTGGGTATTCAGTCCTCAATGCCCTTTTTTGAAGTTTTGGAGCACTGAATTTTCTTATTCCTTCTTAAACGAAGGAACATGAGTGCAACACGTCAGTGGCCATAGCGGGTTTTAGCCCCTTGCACAATGAGGTTAATAAAATGTCGATAGGATTAGTCGGTCGAAAGAGCGGCATGACTCGCGTCTTCAACGAAGAGGGAACTTCCATCCCTGTGACAGTGGTGGAAGTGCAACCTAATAGAGTTACACAAATTAAGACTCAGGAAACTGATGGTTACAGCGCAATCCAAGTTACTGCAGGATCGAGTGCATCTAATAGGGTTAATAAAGCCCAGGCGGGACACTTTTCCAAGGCAAATACAGCAGCTGGTTCTGGTTTGTGGGAATTCCGGACCGATGAGCCCGCTGAGGTTGAGTTGGGGAGTGAAATAAGGGTAGACCATTTTGAAGTTGGCCAAAAGGTTGATGTGACAGGCACTTCAAAAGGGAAGGGGTTTCAGGGAGGCGTTAAACGCCATAACTTTCGAATGCAGGACGCGACTCATGGCAATTCAATATCGCATCGCGCGCCAGGGTCTATAGGACAATGTCAAACACCTGGTAAAGTCTGGAAAGGTAAAAAGATGGCTGGGCAGATGGGAGCTGTCCGGAAAACTTTGCAGTCGCTTGAAGTGGTCCGTGTTGATTCAGAAAATAATCTTTTACTCATTAAGGGTGCGGTCCCTGGTGCAACTGGCGCTGATTTAATTGTCAGGCCTGCTGTAAAAGCGAGAGGTGATTAGTCCATGGAATTAGCTCTAGCAACCCCAGGGAAAAAGGCAGGTAACGAAAAAATTTCACTTTCCGATGAGGCTTTTGGTCGTGACTTTAATGAGCCGCTAGTGCATCAGACGGTAGTGACTTTTCTTGCAGGAGCGCGGCAAGGGTCGGTGAAGCAGAAAAATCGTTCAGAGGTCAGGGGAGGCGGGAGAAAACCCTGGAGGCAAAAAGGCACTGGAAGGGCTAGAGCGGGGACCATAAGGAGTCCGATTTGGCGCTCTGGTGGTGTAACTTTTGCGGCCAAGCCTCAAGACCATAGCAAAAAATTGAATAAGAAGATGTACAGAGGCGCTATGCAGTGCATTCTCTCGGAACTGATTCGTCAAGGCCGCTTAATTGTAGTTAGTGAATTTTCAGTCGAGTCGCATAAAACTAAAGATCTATTAGATAAATTAAGCGAATTTGATTTAAGCAATGTATTGATAGTTACCGAACAGGTCGAGCGAAATTTGTACCTAGCAGCTCGAAATCTTCATAAAGTTAATGTTTTGGATTCCAATGGGTTAGATCCCGTAAGTTTGATCGACTTTGAGAAAGTATTGATCACTGTGCCTGCATTAAAAAAGGTAGAGGAGATGCTTGCGTGAATAGCGAAAGAATGTACAGCATATTGCTAGCTCCACATGTATCTGAAAAATCGTCACTTATAGGCGAGTTGGCTAATCAATATGCTTTTAAAGTGGCCAGAGATGCGACGAAATTAGAGATAAAAAGTGCAGTTGAACAATTGTTTAATGTGAGCGTGGCTGAACTTCAGGTTCTTAATGTAAAAGGCAAGGTTAAACGAAACTCTCGAGGACAGATGCGTAGGCGCCCGAATTGGAAGAAAGCTTACGTGAGACTTAATCAAGGACATGAAATTGATTTTGCTGATATGGGTCAATCATAGTGGTGGGGAATAGTTATGCCGGTAGTTAAGTGTAAGCCAACATCTCCAGGGCGAAGATTTGTTGTGAAAGTGGTTCATCCCGATTTACATAAAGGGGATCCTCACGCTCCTTTGACGTCAGCAAAAACTAAAACTGGTGGTCGAAACAATAAGGGAAGGATCACTAGAAGACATCAAGGAGGAGGGCATAAGCAAAAGTATAGAAGCATAGACTTTCGTCGAGATAAGGATGGTATTCCGGCAAGAATTGAGAGACTCGAGTACGATCCAAACCGTTCAGCTAATATAGCATTACTGCTTTATGCCGATGGTGAACGTCGCTACATAATAGCACCTGCAAAAGTAGAAAAGGGGGCTGTGCTTCAGTCCGGCGAAGATGCTCCAATAAAGGCCGGTAATTGTTTGCCACTTAGAAATATTCCTTTGGGCAGCACGGTGCATTGTTTGGAAATGAAACCTGGGAAAGGTGCTCAAATTGCCCGTAGTGCTGGGACTTCTCTGCAACTAGTTGCAAGGGAAGGCGATTACGCGACCTTGAGATTGCGATCTGGAGAAATGAGAAAAGTTCCGAGTGATTGTAGGGCAACCTTGGGCGAAGTTTCAAATTCTGAGCATTCCTTGAGATCCTTAGGTAAGGCTGGAGCGAAACGTTGGCGTGGTGTCCGGCCGACAGTTCGGGGTGTGGCAATGAACCCTGTAGACCATCCTCATGGAGGTGGGGAGGGCAGAACTTCTGGGGGTAGGCACCCGGTTTCTCCATGGGGTGTGCCATCTAAAGGATATAAAACTCGAACAAACAAACGAACCGACGGTATGATTGTTCGTCGAAGAAATGCGACTCGTAAATAACAAGATTTGATAGGGGATATTATTCGTGCCACGTTCATTAAAAAAAGGACCATTTATTGATCTTCATTTGCTGAAGAAGGTCCAGGTAGCATCAGAGAATAAGGATAAAAGACCGATAAAGACTTGGTCGCGTCGGTCAATGGTTTCCCCTGAGATGCTTGGCCTAACTATAGCTGTCCATAATGGCAGACAGCACATTCCGGTATTTATAACCGAGGATATGGTCGGGCATAAACTAGGTGAATTTGCCCAAACACGAACCTATCGCGGGCATACGGCTGATAAAAAGGTTCGTTAGGAGCATAGTTATGCGAGTGCAAGCAATATTAAGAGGTGCGCGCCTATCGGCTCAAAAGGCACGATTGGTGGCAGACCAGGTTCGAGGAAGACAGGTTGAGGATGCTTTAGATCTGCTTACTTACAGCAATAAAAAGGGTGCTGATGTAATTAGAAAACTTCTGAATTCAGCAATTGCCAATGCCGAGCATAACGAAGGCGCTGATGTAGATGAGCTTAAAATATCAGAGATCTGTGTAGATGAGGGTATGACAATGAAACGTATTATGCCTAGAGCGAAAGGTCGTGCTGATAGAATTCTCAAACGTTCTTGTCACATATCAATCACAGTTGCTGACAACTAGGAGATTCGGATGGGTCAAAAAGTACATCCTATCGGTATACGTCTTGGCATAGTCAAGAAGCATACTTCGGTTTGGTATGCCGAAGGAGAAGAGTATGCCAGAAATTTACTCGTCGACCTTCAGGTGCGTGAGTTCGTAAAGAAGCGTTTGGCAAATGCCTCAGTAGCTAGGGTCGATATCGAGCGCCCGGCAAAAACCGCTAAAGTTACAGTTTATACCGCAAGACCAGGCATAGTTATCGGAAAAAAAGGTGAGGATGTAGAAAAATTACGGGCGATTTTGACTAAGAAGATGGGCATCCCAGTACAGATTAATATTGAGGAAATCAGAAAGCCCGACTTGGATGCGCAACTTGTGGCGGATAGTGTGGCTCAGCAACTTGAACGGAGAGTGATGTTTCGGCGCGCAATGAAGCGGGCGGTCCAAAATGCAATGCGTCAAGGTGCGGAAGGCATCAAAGTTCAAGTTGGAGGTCGTCTTGGGGGAGCTGAAATTGCTCGTTCAGAGTGGTATCGAGAGGGTCGGGTACCCTTGCATACTCTCAGAGCAGATATCGATTACGCAACTTCTGAAGCGGCCACAACCTACGGAATAATTGGTGTAAAAGTATGGATTTTTAAGGGTGAAATCTTAGATCTTGAAGAAGCGATTGTGCCCAAGACGGTCCAGTCAGCAAGTTAGATATAAGAAAAATTTGAGGAATGAACTGTGTTACAGCCTAAGCGAACAAAATTCCGAAAGATGATGAAAGGCAGGAATAGAGGTCTTTCACATCGTGGTAGCAAGGTAGATTTTGGCGAATACGGATTAAAAGCTGTTACTAGAGGAAGATTAACGGCACGTCAAATTGAAGCNNNTNGACGAGCTATGACNNGNNNCGTNAANCGTGGAGGNAAAATTTGGATTCGNGTATTTCCAGACAAGCCGATAACTCAGAAACCTTTGGAAGTTCGACAAGGAAAAGGNAAAGGATCTGTTGAATACTGGGTAGCACAAATTCAACCTGGTCGGGTTATGTTTGAAATTGAGGGTGTGGATGAAGAACTTGCGCGAGAGGCATTTTCTCTTGCTTCTGCAAANTTACCCTTTGAAACGAGCTTTGTTAAACGGACGCTAATGTAATGAGTGCAGAAGAATTGCGGGAAAAGTCGGTAGAAGAGTTGCAAGAGAGTTTGGTAGCTCTTTATAAGGATCAATTTAACTATCGCATGCAAAATAGCGCAGGGCAGCTAGCGCAGGTGCATTTAATTGGTTCGATTCGCAGGGATATTGCTCGTGTAAAAACAATAATCACNGAGAAAAAAAATTCAGAGACAACGCAGCAAGAGAGTGAAGCTTAAANATGTCGGAAAAAGACGCACAAGATAATATGAANAAAGGTGGCAGAACTGCCTCTGGCAAAGTGCTTAGTAACGGTATGGATAAGTCAATTACCGTCCTAATTGAGCGCCGAGTTAAACATCCCGTGTATGGAAAAATTATTAAGCGATCTACAAAGATTCATGCGCACGATCCAAACAATGANTGTTCGCTCGGCGATGCGGTTACAATCAAGGAAGTAAAACCAATTTCAAAAACAAAAAGCTGGGCCTTGGTTTCCATCGATGAGAAAGATAAGGTTATAAAATAGTTGAGAAATTTTGTGTCTTTTATAAAGCACAAAATGGAGTGTTTTAATGATTCAAGTGCAGTCTTATTTAGACGTTGCTGATAACAGCGGAGCAAGGCGCGTAATGTGCATAAAAGTTCTTGGNGGTTCGCATCGCAGATATGCGCGTATTGGGGATGTCATCAAAGTAACAGTTAAAGAGGCAATTCCNCGNGGNAAAGTCAAAAAGGGCCAGGTGTTATCNGCACTAGTTGTAAGAACAAAAAAAGGCGTTCGTCGTGGTGACGGATCTTTAATTAGATTCGATGATAATGCGGCAATTTTACTCAACAATCAGGACGTGCCGATAGGCACTAGGGTTTTTGGGCCGGTTACTCGAGAACTAAGGACAGAGAAATTTATGAGAATTATTTCGCTGGCGCCAGAGGTTTTATAAAGGATTCAAAAATTTTATTTTCACAAGAACGACTAAATTAGAAAGAAGAACTAAAATGCAGAAGCTAAAACGAGATGACGAAATAATTGTTCTAGCAGGTAAGGATAAAGGGAAACGCGGCACTATCTCCCAAATAGTTGGAGATCGCGTAATTGTTAGTGGTGTGAATATGGTTAAAAGACATACAAAGCCGAACCCTAATCTAGGGCAGCCTGGTGGAATTATTGAAAAAGAAGCGGCAATTCATGTCTCAAATGTGGCGATTTTCAATCCAGAGAAGAATGCTGCGGATAGAGTAAAGATTCAAGTAGGTGACGATGGTTTGAAAAAACGTGTTTTCTCATCGAATAATGAGTCTGTAGATTAAGGAACGGTCATGGCCCAATTAAAAGAGTACTACAAAGAGAAGGTTGTGCCGGAGTTAGCTCAGCGACTTGGTCTTAGCAATACTATGCGTGTGCCGAAAGTCACCAAGGTCGTCTTAAATATGGGATTAGGCGAAGCTGTAGCAGATAAAAAAGTCCTTGAAAATGCGACTAGCGATCTTGCGTCCATTAGCGGACAAAAAGTGGTAGTAACAAAGGCTCGAAAAAGTATAGCGGGATTTAAAATTCGAGATGGATGGCCGATTGGGTGCAAAGTTACCCTTCGTGGCGATCGCATGTATGAATTTCTAGAAAGGTTGGTAAACATAGCGATTCCTCGAATAAGAGATTTTCGTGGTTTGAGCCCTAAATCGTTTGATGGTCGCGGGAACTTTGCGATGGGAGTTAGCGAACAAATAATCTTCCCAGAAATTGAATACGACAAGGTAGATAAGTTGCGAGGTTTAGATATCACAATCACTACTACAGCAAGCAACGATGAGGAGGGCCGAGCTTTACTAAATGCTCTTCGTTTTCCATTCAAAGGTATGACCGTAGATTCAGAGCAAACATCAAAAGAAGATAAGAAAATGGAGTCGCTCGGAACAGACCAAGACTCTAAACAAGATAGCGAGGACACATAAGATGGCTAAAGCATCAATGATAGCCAGAGAGAACAAGAGAATGCGAACTGTCGAAAAGTATGCGGAGAAGCGCAACAATTTGCGAGCCGTTTTGAGGGATTCGAAATCTTCTGAAGAGGATCGGTGGGAGGCACAAGTTAAGTTACAAAAATTGCCGCGGGATGCAAGCCCATGTAGACGGCAGCGACGATGCCGCATAACCGGAAGACCTCACGGAGTATATCGCAAATTTGGACTCTGTCGAAACAAGTTACGGGAAGCTGCAATGCGTGGAGACATACCTGGTTTAACAAAGGCAAGTTGGTAATCGGAGTTTCTATTTTATGAGTATGTCAGACCCGATAGCAGATTTTCTCACCCGAATTCGAAACGCTCAGATGGCTTCTATGCCAAGTGTCACTTGTCCTTCGTCAAAGGTCAAAGTAGAGATAAGTAAGGTGCTGCAAGAAGAGGGGTACATAAGCGGATTCGCCGTAACTGAGAAGGGCGGAAAGCCGATAATTAATCTTGATCTCAAATATTTTAATGGCAAACCCGTGATAGAGGAAATAAAGCGAGTCAGTCGGCCGGGGCTTCGTAATTATCAGGGTAAAGATAATTTACCAGAGAATCGCGCCGGATTAGGGATTGTTATAGTGACCACTAATAAGGGACTGATGACAGAGAAACAAGCTCGTTTAGCTGGTATCGGTGGTGAAGTTTTGTGTACAGTTTTTTGATTCAAGTAATTGGTTTAGAGTAATTAAAAATGTCTAGAATTTCGAATGCTCCAGTAATAATCCCTAAAGGTGTAGAAGCCACCTTAAGCGAATCAAGTATCGCTGTTAAAGGAAGTAAAGGAAGTTTAAACCTTGCGTTGCATCATTTAGTTAATGTGGAGCGGGATGCAGAAAATTTGAAGGTTTCCGGGAAGAGTGATTCTCGAGAATCAGGCGCTTTGGCTGGTACGTTTCGGTCCTTGATTAATAACATGGTAGTAGGAGTTTCGGAGGGATATCAGAAGAAATTAGAACTCCAGGGAGTTGGTTATAGAGCTAAAGCATCTGGTAAGTCAGTGAATCTGACCGTGGGTTACTCGCATCCTATAGATTATGAACTACCAGAGGGAATCACTGCGGAGACTCCTTCTCAAACAGAAATAGTCATTAGCGGAGTCGATAAACAATTAGTGGGTCAAGTGGCGGCAGAACTAAGAGATTTTCGTCCCCCAGAGCCTTANAAAGGTAAAGGCATTCGTTATTCTGATGAGCGGGTATATNGAAAAGAGGCGAAGAAAAAGTAGGAGTTAATGATGAATGAGAAAAAGTCAGCCCGCTTAAGGCGAGCCAAGCGGACGCGGTCAAAAATAAATCAACTTCGAATGAAGCGTTTATGTGTGTATCGCACTCCTCGTCATATTTATGCACAAATTATTTCTGAACATGGTGATCGAATTATTGCNTGTGCCTCAACTGTGGAGAAAGACAATAGAAAGCATAAGACTGGAAATGTTGAAGCAGCNGGCGTTGTGGGAAAGCTAATCGCTGAGCGATCNATACAAGCCGGTATAGACAGAGTTGCCTTTGATAGATCAGGTTATGCCTATCATGGTCGTGTAAAGGCGTTAGCAGAGGCGGCTCGAGAAAGCGGGTTAAAGTTTTAAGGAATTGAGTTATGGCATTTAAAGACGAGCCGAATAAAAACGAAGAAGGGCTACAAGAGAAACTGATACAAGTTAACCGAGTAGCGAAAGTGGTTAAAGGTGGNCGAATTTTCGGTTTTACTGCACTCACTGCGGTTGGTGATGGCAATGGAAAAGTCGGCTTCGGCAGAGGGAAAGCTCGAGAAGTGCCGTTGGCAATTCAAAAAGCAATGGAGAGCGCCAGACGTAATATGATAACTGTTGGCCTTGACGGGCATACTCTGCAGTACCCAATAAGATCNAGGCATGGAGCATCAAAGGTATACATGCAGCCAGCCTCAGAAGGTACAGGAGTGATTGCCGGAGGAGCGATGCGAGCGATACTAGAGCTAGCCGGTGTTCAAAACGTCCTTGCTAAGTGTTATGGGTCAACTAACCCTGTAAATGTAGTCCAGGCNACTTTCAAGGGCTTAAGAGACATGAGATCTCCTGATGANGTAGCGGCGAAACGCGGCAAAGCTGTTGAAGAAGTAGCTGGGTAAAATTTACCTTACCGAGTTTACAACAAAAGAAAGATAATAAATTAAAGTGGAATTGTATGGCTAAAAATAAGACTGTGAAGGTCACTTTAACAAAGAGTCCGATAGGTACCTTGCCTAAGCATAAATTATGCTTAAGAGGTCTTGGGCTGCGTCGCATGCATCAGTCAGTCCAAGTCGAAGATACTCCTTCTGTGCGTGGGATGATACAGAAAGTTAACTACATGTTAACTGTAGAGAATGAGGAATAGTTATGCAGTTGAATAAATTAAGCCCGGCTCCGGGTAGTACNAGGACCAAGAAAAGAGTTGGCCGAGGCGTAGCTAGTGGCTGGGGTAAAACTTGTGGAACTGGCCACAAGGGACAAAANTCTCGGAGTGGTGGTACAGTGAAGCCCGGGTTTGAAGGTGGTCAAATGCCTCTGCAAATGCGGTTACCTAAATATGGCTTTACCTCTCGTATTGGCTTGGTGAAGTCTGAGGTGCGGACCTCCGANTTGAATAGAATTGAAGGCGGTATAGTGTCTCTAGAGANCTTAAAGAAATCTGGAGTCATTACTGCAGGCACTAAACGNGTGAAAATNATGCTCTCGGGANAAGTCGAAAAAAAATTAACNGTCCAAGGTTTGTTAGTTTCNAAAGGGGCAAAGGAATCAATTGAGAAGGCTGGTGGCCAGGTCCTTGATGTTAGTNCGGAAAAATCGTCAAAGTCTAAGTTAGAGAATAAAGACGATAAAGACGATAAAGCAGTTCCTGAAGAACAAAAAGACTAATGCGATAATCAGATGATCCAAAAAATTATCACGTATAAATTTATGGGTAGAGTTAAGTAGGATAATGGCAAATAAACCAAACATTAATCCAGAAAATATAGGCGCTGGCTTGGGTGAACTTAAGTCGCGTTTATTGTTTCTTTTATTTGCAATTTTCGTTTATCGAATTGGNACACATATTCCTGTCCCAGGTATTGATCCTCTGCAGTTACAAGCTTTCTTTGAACAAAACGAAGGCACGTTCGCAGGCCTATTCAACATGTTTTCAGGTGGTGCACTAGAGAGGATGAGTATAGTTGCTTTGGGCATCATGCCATATATTTCTGCATCTATTATCATGCAACTACTNACAGCGGTAAGCCCTCAACTTGATCAATTAAAAAAAGAAGGAGAGTCNGGCCGCCGAAAAATNACTCAATATACGCGATATGGTGCCCTTGCTCTGGCAACGGTCCAAGGGACCGGCATGACTGTTGGTTTACTTGCTCCAATTGCATATAACCCCGGACTAGCTTTCAACTTGACCGCTATAATTTCTTTAATAACTGGTGCAATGTTTTTGATGTGGCTGGGTGAGCAAATAACAGAAAAAGGAATTGGTAACGGCATCTCAATGCTGATTTTTGCGGGTATTGTTGCCCTGTTTCCAGCTGCGGTGGGTTCATCACTAACGCAAGCCTATGAGGGACAGATTAGTGGTGTCTTGTTNCTAATTGTTGGATTAATCGCCATAGGAGTTGTGGCTGGNATTGTTTATGTTGAGCGAGCTCAGCGNCGTATTACCGTCAACTATGCGAAAAGACAACAAGGACGCAAGATGTATCANGCCCAAGCCAGTCACTTACCTCTTAAAATTAATATGGCTGGAGTAATTCCAGCGATTTTCGCAAGCAGCATACTACTTTTCCCTGCGTCTCTTGGTCAGTGGTTTGGTCAGTCTGAAGGGGCTGAATGGTTGCAGGATCTTGCTTTNCTGATCGGTCCAGGGCAGCCTTTATATATCATAATCTTTAGCGCGATGATCATATTCTTTTGTTTTTTTTACACAGCATTGGTTTTTAATCCTAGAGATGTGGCTGAGAATTTGAAGCGCTCAGGTGCATTTATCCCGGGAATACGTCCTGGAGANCAAACAGCGAAATATATAGATGGGGTCATTACACGACTGACGATGTTTGGAGCGATATACATAACACTCGTGTGTTTGCTTCCTAATTTTATGCAGATGATGGCGAACGTCCCTTTCAATTTAGGAGGAACGGCGTTATTGATTTCTGTCGTTGTAACNATGGACTTTTGGTCCCAAGTGCAATCTCATCTTATGTCGCACCAGTACGATTCTTTAATGAAAAAGTCTAAATTAGGCAACTATGGCAGGACTGGAATTTAAAAGGTGCTAGCTATGGGGAGTGAAAAATGAANGTTAGAACTTCTGTAAAAAAGATATGCCGCAACTGTAAGATTATTAGACGAAATGGGTCAGTGCGAGTGATTTGTAGCGTTGAGCCACGACATAAGCAAAGACAGGGCTAAAAAACGGAGTTAAATGTATGGCGCGTATTGCCGGAGTCAACATCCCAGACGATAAACACATTGTCATTTCCTTACGTTACGTTTATGGAATTGGCCCTACCGCTGCTCATAACATATGTACGGCTAGTGGCATTGAGCCCTCCNTTAAGGTCTCCGAGCTTAATACGGAGCAGTTGGATTTAATAAGGTCAGAAGTCGCTAAGCTTACTACAGAGGGAGACCTTCGTCGTGAGGTTAGCATGAACATTAAAAGGCTGATGGACTTGGGATGTAATCGAGGTATAAGACACAGACGNTCCTTGCCAGTGCGAGGACAGAGAACAAAGACTAACGCGCGGACTCGTAAGGGCCCTCGTAAACCAATTAGAAAGTAGTATGTGAAATAGCGCAGAAAGGTATTTAGATGGCCACACCAAAAACTACAAAGAAGAAAGCGCGCACCACNGTGATCGATGGTNTCGCGTTTATTCATGCTTCTTTTAACAACACCATCATTACAATCACAGATAGACAAGGAAACGCTCTTTCTTGGGCTACCGCAGGAGGGTCTGGGTTTAGAGGATCAAGGAAAAGTACACCCTTCGCTGCCCAGGTTGCCGCCGAGAAAGCTGGTAAGCAGGCTATGGAATTGTATGGGCTGCAAAATTTAGACGTAAAAGTAAATGGTCCTGGCCCAGGCCGTGAGTCTGCGGTTCGAGCGTTAAATACCTGCGGATTGAAAGTCAGCAACATCACTGATGTCACACCAATTCCACATAATGGTTGCCGACCACCAAAGAAGCGTCGCGTGTAAATGGGAGATAAATTATGGCCCGTTATCTAGGCCCTAAATGCAAGCTAGCTCGTCGAGAGGGAACAGATCTTTTTCTAAAAAGTGGTGTTCGACCTATCGATAGTAAATGCAAGACCGACACTAACCCTGGCCAACANGGTCAACGNAGAGGNCGTCTGTCTGACTATGGTGTTCAGCTTAGAGAGAAGCAAAAGGTAAGGCGCACTTACGGCGTTTTAGAGAAGCAATTTCGAGGCTACTACAAGGAAGCTGCAAGACTCAANGGTGCTACCGGTGAAAATTTNTTAAGGCTACTAGAATGTCGACTCGACAATGTAGTTTATCGTATGGGGTTTGGCTCGACTAGGGCAGAGGCGCGTCAACTAGTCTCGCACAAGTCAATTTGCGTGAATGGTGATGTTGTCAACATTCCTTCCTACCAAGTTGCAGCAGGTGACGTAGTGGGAATACGAGAGAAAGCAAAGCAGCAGCTGAGAGTCAAATCTGCGTTGGAATTATCTGCTCAGCGTTCTGAAGTTGATTGGGTATCGGTTAATCCATCAAAAATGGAGGGTGAGTTTACTCGTAAGCCGGATCGTTTGGATCTCCCTTCAGAGATTAATGAAAACTTGATCGTCGAACTGTATTCGAAGTAGAAACCAAAATATAAAAGGATAGGTCACATGCAAATATCTTTATCAGACTTTCTTACGCCACAAGTAATTCAAGTTGATGAATACGATAACTGCCATTCGAAAGTNGTGTTAGAACCGTTAGAGAGGGGTTTTGGACATACTCTCGGAAATGCNTTAAGACGTATTTTGCTTTCCTCTATGCCCGGGTGCGCGATTGAAGAAGTTGAAATTGATGGAGTAGTTCATGAGTACAGCACCATTGAAGGTGTTGGCGAAGATGTTATTGAGATATTACTCAATCTAAAGGGCGTGGCTGTTGTTTTAAATGAAAGAGATGAAGCGGTCTTGACGATTTCCAAGAAGGGTTCAGGTCCGGTAACAGCAGCTGACATCCAAGATGACCATGACGTTGAGATAGTGAACCCTGATCATNTTATTGCGAATCTAAATAATAATGGNGAGCTTAATATGAGGCTTACTGTTCGTAANGGGAGGGGCTACTCGCCGGCAGATAGTCGTTTACAGAAGGACGATGAAACTCGCTCAGTGGGAAAATTACTACTTGACGCTTCTTATAGTCCTGTAGTTCGAGTTTCTTACTCTGTTGAGAATGCTCGTGTGGAACAACGAACTGATCTAGACAAACTTATTATCGATCTTGAGACAAATGGTACAATTGAACCTGAAGAGGCAATTCGGCGCGCCGCCACTATCCTTCAACACCAACTNAGTGTATTCGTGGATCTTCAAAGTGANATTATCGCAGAACCTGAGGAACGGGAGGATGAAATCGACCCGATCCTTCTTCGACCAGTTGANGATCTTGAACTTACGGTTCGTTCAGCTAATTGCCTTAAAGCAGAGGACATCTATTACATAGGGGATTTGATTCAGCGAACAGAAGTTGAGTTGCTGAAAACGCCGAACCTCGGCAAGAAATCTTTAACAGAGATAAAAGATGTTTTAGCTACGCGTGGACTTTCATTAGGATTGCGTTTGGAAAACTGGCCGCCTTCTAGTTTGAGAACTGATGATCGTGCTGCCTAACAGAAATTTGGGGTAATTTTTTATGAGACACAGACAGAGTGGTCGTCAATTAAACCGAAACAGCCCTCATAGAATAGCTATGTTTAGAAATATGGCTTCTTCTTTGTTNGAGCATGAGATNATTAAAACCACGCTTGTTAAGGCAAAGGAATTGCGCACAGTGGCTGAGCCTTTAATTACGCTTGCTAAGAAAGATTCGGTGGCGAATAGGAGGCTCGCTTTTGATCGCACACGAAATAAAGAAATGGTTGGAAAGTTATTCTCAGAGCTTGGGCCTCGNTACGCTGAGAGACCTGGNGGTTACATACGAATATTAAAGTGTGGTGAGAGGGCTGGCGATAAAGCTCCCATGGCCTATGTTGAATTGGTAGACAGACCAAAGCGNGAGGACTCCGATCTTGATAGTGACGGCGGAGAGGCTGAAGAGGNCAAGTAAGATTAGATAGCGCAACTTGTTNGTATTAAAAAGCCCGATCTCTAGAGAGCATTCGGGTTTTTTTTGGTTTTAATTTTTAATTAGATATGCAAAAAGTCAGCTTGAAAGAGTTTTNTGAACTAGTGATCCTTTCCGCTATTTGGGGATCNTCGTTTTTATTCTTGCGATTGGCAACCCCAGTGTTTGGTCCCGTTTTTTTAATAGAGATAAGAGTTCTAAGTGGTCTCATAGTTCTATTACCCCTCGTATTGCTTCTGGGTAAATTTAAAGAGTTTAAATCTAACTGGAAAATGATAGCTATAGTAAGCCTGATGAATATGGCTGTACCTTTTTGTTTCTTTGCATTTTCTTCACTATATATTGGCGCAGGGCTCCTCTCCATCATTAACGCAACTGTTCCAATGTTCACGGCCCTTGTGGCATATACTTATTATGGNGAGAAATTATCGAAGGCTAGCTCTCTGGGATTAATGTTTGGGTTCTTGGGTGTGGTCGCTCTTATGTTTAATCCCAGTGAAAATCTAGGGTCATCAGGATGGCTAGCGATACCTTCAGCACTATTCGCTTGCTCGCTATATGGAGTCGCTATTAACTTGACGGCGAAAAAATTAAAAGGGGTGTCGGGCCTGACGATTACTGCAGGCGGACTTTTGTTCTCAACTTTAGTTTTGTTGCCGTTTGCTTTTTTGAGTCGACCGGAGGTGCTCCCTCAAGGAAATATTTGGTGGAGTGTATTTGCTTTNGGTGTTATTTGTACAGGTCTTGGNTTCATTATGTTCTATAGGTTGGTCGATCGAATAGGCACAAGTCGGGCCATAATGACTACCTACCTGATTCCTTTGTTTTCAATTCTCTGGGGCAGCATATTTCTCTCAGAGGGTGTCACACNCAANATGCTATTTGGTTGTATGCTGGTTCTTTTGGGGGTGGGNTTGACTACTAAAAAGTCAAATAGTAGNAAAGTCAGAGAGTAAAACGCCCGCCTACCTTTCAGTATCCAGGCGTTTTATTGTTAGATGGCAACCCTTAATGATANCCAGTCTCCGCAGGTTTCGCGGCAGGCAATGCTACAGCCGTAAGTTTCGAACCNGTCTGCAACATAATATANTGNTGCCCATCGTGGGTCCATGAGCTCATACCATAGCGACTTCGATCTGGCACTTCGATAGACCCGACGGTTTCGCCGGTGCTTTTATCAACGGCATAAAGCATTGGAGTTCCGTCGGTCTTAGTGTCCGAATAAACCAGCATGCTTGGTGTAACAACCATGGGGACAAGTGCTCCCGTTCCAGTATTAGGAATATCCAGATTGTTTTCGTCAATAACTTCCTGCACTCGTGCCGGAGTTTCACCAGTAGGAATTACCCAGGCGTGTTCCCCTGTATTCATATCGATTGCAGTTATGCGACTAAACGGTGGTTTAAAAAGTGGTATTCCCTGAGGATGTCGCGGTGCTCCAGCTCCCGGACCACTGGCATACTGTGAGTATGTCGTGCCTGTAGGCAGTGCATATTGCAAGTCGGCTTCTTCTCCTGGCACCAAAAGTATCGGGCTACACGCAGACCTAGACGAAACGAAAAGATACCCNGTGTTTGGATCAGCTACCGAGGGCGAGGTTATATTCGCACCGCCTCCGCCACCGGGGCAGAACATCGCAGCTCTCTTGCCAGATTCGTGACCGCGTTGGATAGGAGGATTGAACAACGGACCCATTTGATAATCTGCAAAAGCATTGATTGCCTGCTGACGGATCTCGGGAGTCCAGTCGATCAAGTCGTCTATGGACACACCTTGAATATCAAAAGCAGCGGGTTTTGTTGGAAATGGTTGAGTTTCAGAGAGCACTTCACCTGGAACTGTCGACTGAGGAACAGGCCGTTCGATTATTGGCCAGATTGGCTCACCTGTTAAACGATTGAACGCATATACGAANCTTTGTTTTGTTACCTGCATAACTGCCGGAACTTCGCCTTGCCCTGGNACATTCAAGTCGAGNAGCACAGGAGCCATTGGATTGTCGTAATTCCAAATGTCATGATGCACTGTTTGNTAGTGCCAAGCTCTCTCACCAGTGCTCGCTCTCAAGGCAATCAGGCTAGTTCCAAATAGATTGTCCCCAGGCCTAAAGCCCCCATAGTAGTCTATTGTTGCGCCATTCGTAGGTATGTAAACAAGATCNTTTTCAATATCNGCCGAGATTGGAGCCCAGGATGAAACGTCGCCAGTCCANTGCCATGCATCATTCTCCCATGTTTCGTGCCCGTANTCCCCCGGCTTTGGAATTACATTAAACTTCCACTTAAATTCTCCAGTACGCTTGTCATAGGCAAGAATATCTCCAGGAATGTTTTCTATTCGTGACTGNTTATAGCCCTGTTCGGCTGAGTTGCCGACAATGACCGTATCGTTTACCACAATCGGTGGCGACGACCCAGTGATATATCCAGTCTCGAGAGGAATACCCTCATAAGGGTCAAATGGGTGGCCAAGATCCGCAAGAAGATCAACGACCCCACTTTCAGGAAAACCATCGATAGGAACTGGTTGTCCAAATCCTTCGAGCGGAGCACCAGTTTCAGCGTCAAGAGCCGTCAGGAAAAAGCCAGGCGTGATCATATAGACAACCCCTTTTCCATCTACCTCTGAATAGCCGATTCCTTTTCCATAGTCAGCTCGCATGGAGTACTCCCAGCGCCCAGTGTTAGGCAGTCTGTAGCTCCAAATCGTTTCACCAGTCTTTGGGTCAATAGCTACCACATGCCGACGAGAGCCGGCAACTGTGTACAGAGTACCATTTATATAGCTTGGTGTGGACCTGCCGCTGGCTGCTCCCAGGCTAGCTCCGTCCCACTCCCAAACAACCTCTAATTCACTAAAATTCGCGGAAGTAATTTCCTCAGATGTTGTGTAACGAGTATTTCCATAGTCGTTACCCAAAGTAGTCCATTCAACGCTATCTTGGGCAGCGAAAGCAGTTATTGACCCGCTTAAAATCAGCCCTGAAAAGGATAATTGTTTGATGGCTTTCGATATATTCAGTTGTACTGTCATTGGTCGCCTCATTGATAAAGATCAATATCAAATACATTTAGAATTTAGTCTGTAATTTTAACTGTATCCAGCCTAATTTGCATAAAATTAAGTATAATAAAAACAGCTACTTATATCATGATTAAAACCGCCGCAGCGAGTTTATCATGACACTGAGGCTACCGGAGTGATTAAACAATGTCTACGGCCAAAAAGTTACGAGATGTTGCGTAACCAGCACCAAGAAATTACTGCAGCTCAAACAGCTTATCCATTCCAAAATCCGCTGCTTCAAGTTCATTTTTCAATGCCTCAGACTGATCCTTAGAGATTGGGATAAGCGGAGCGCGAACTCTAGACCACTCTTTGTCTCCACTGTAGAGCGCAATGGCTTCTTTTAAAGCCGGTATCATTGGGTACCGCTGAAAGATATTCCTTATGTTGTCAACTTTGATTTGCTGGAACTCAGCATCTGTATGGGTCCAGTTTGTGAAAAGTTCATTTATTGCCAAGGAATTAACATTGGCGGTCGCTGAAATACACCCTGCTCCTCCAGCTTGCATATTTTTTAGAAGAAAGCTCTCTGAGCCACAGAAAATGCGAAAATTAGGCAGATTTAACTTGTGGAAGGATTCGGTTTGGTTCCAATCTCCTGAACTATCCTTTATTCCAGCAACGATCTCGGAGTATTCGCTGACAAGGCGATTAACTAAAGAGCTAGAGAGTGGGATCTGCGAAATAGGAGGTATGTGATACAAGTATATGGATAGGTCGTTATCGTTTACTCGAGTTATTACTTCAGAGAAATAAGCGAATAAGCCTTCGTCGGTGATTCCCTTGTAATAAAATGGTGGAAGCATAAGCACTCCCCGGCATCCTAAAGATACGGCTGATTTCGTCAGCTCGACAGTTTCGCTGATCGAACAGCAACCGGTACCTGGCATCAGAGAGTCGCCGGAAACACCGGAGGATATTAGCTGTTCTAGTAGCTCTATTTTCTCTTTTACTGATAGCGAATTGGCCTCGCTGTTTGTTCCGAATATAGCAAGATTTGCTTTCTGAGATACAATCCACTGGCACAGATGCAGAAATCGGTCCGTATCTGGGCTGAGATCTTTCTTGAAGGGAGTGACCACAGGAGCTAATACTCCGCTAAATCTTTCTTTGATCATTCGGTCTACCTTTTTTGGTTTCAAGTGAAAGATTAAAACAAATGTTTCACTCAATTCTATAGGTCCCAAGAATCACAGTCAGTAACTGTCTGAGAATTACTGTGCTGCCTTGAGAGTTTTAGTTACTGGAATTTTTTGATATGTTTAGGCTTAAAATAAGCATGGGCCAAATTCCAATATGAATCATTAAGTCAGCGGTATTAAAAATATAGTTCCAGAGCGGAATATTTTGAACATCAATAAAATCAATCACGCTTCCATAGATGAGCCTATCTAAGACGTTACTTAGACCTCCCCCCACGATAAAGCCAAAGCAAACATATTCATACCTCTGGGCTGAAGAGTGTTTCCACAAATAAACTGAAACACCAGCTAAAAGAATAAGGCTGATCAGCCCGAATAGCCAACCCATATTCTGAGCAAGGCCAAAAATTCCTCCGAAATTTCGAATGTGCGTCAAATAAAGGAAATTGTTAATCTCAATAGATGTGTTCTGTGGAATGTTACTATTGACCCAAACGCCGCCAAGTTGGCAAATCACCAAAACTAGGAGGACAATAAGGCCATAAAGGCGCATATACCTTTTATTTTTCAAACTCTATAAGCCGTCAAAATTTCTTAAAGCATTCATGACTGATCATAACATAACTTAGCTTATATTAGCTTTATCTGCTATCGCCCTAGTTGTGTATAAGGGGCATCTGCGTATTGTAGAATTTGCTTGGTTGTTTTGTTCTTATATAAGACGATGCTATGGGCACAATTATGCATACGGGGTGGATTCCATAATTCTTTTATAGATTTTTGTTCTGCGTCACAAAGTAGAGATTTGATGAGAGCGCCATGGCTGACTATAACTACTCTTTTCGAGGTAAATTTTTCCGCAATTGCATGGACAGTGGCTACTGCCCTCTTCTGAAGCTGATAAAAACTCTCGGCACCTTCTACGTCGAATAAGTGTGGCTCTTCCCAGAAATGTTTGTGTGATTTTGAGTCTGTGACTTCGATGTCTTGATATAACCTGCCTTCCCATGGCCCGAGGAATATTTCTCTTAAAGAGTCTAGATATTCAATATTAAACGTGTTGTTCGGGAAGAGAAGTTCCGCAGTTTGTCTAGTTCGAAGAGAGGAGCTGCAGAATATCTTATCAAATTTCATATGATTAATTTTTTTAGCTAGCGACAGTGCTTGTTCCTCGCCCTTTTTTGTAAGCCTGGAGTCACTTTGTCCCTGGGCTCGACGCTCCTCATTCCAATTCGTTTGACCGTGACGAATTAAATGTAATTCCACTGAGAATCTCCTAAGATATAGTTCTGCTTACAGCTGTTTTCCAACCGGCATATTGCGTTTCACGCCATATTGCATTCTTGGTAGGCTCGAATGTCATGTCCTTTTGCCATTTTTTCTTGATTTCATCCAAAGAAGAAAACACGCCCGATTGAAGGCCGGCGACGTAGGCGACGCCAAGTGCTGTAGTTTCAGTTATTTTGGGTCTGTATACCTTGCAATTGAGAAGATCTGCAAGCCTTCCAATCACAAAATTATTTGCTGANAGCCCGCCATCGACTCGTAGCTGAGACAGTTTCGCTCCATCAGCAGAAATAGCATCTATTAATTCTCTAGTTTGATAGACGACTGACATCAGACCGGCTGTGACGATTTCTGGGATGCCAGTATCACGAGTCATACCGTATATTGCGGCTCTTGCATCTGGATCCCAATATGGTGCTCCTAATCCAGTAAAAGCTGGAACTAAGTACACACTAAGGTCTTCTGGAACCTGTCTTGCAAGCTCCTCTGATTCGCTTGCACTTTGAATTATTTGTAACTTGTCTCGAAGCCACTGTATAGTGGCTCCGGCCATAAAGATGCTACCTTCGATGGCATAACGTGTATCACCATCCAGTCGGTAGGCTATTGTAGATAGCAGGCGGTTTGAAGAATAGACTACATCTGTCCCCGTATTTAAAAGCAGAAATCCACCTGTCCCATAAGTGCTTTTTGCTTTACCTTCTTCAAAGCAGCATTGGCCAAATGCGGCAGCTTGTTGGTCACCCATAACACCTGAAATCGGTATAGCGCCTCCTAGNATTGATTTATCGGTAAAACCATAATCGGCTCCGCAATCNTTTACCTCTGGAAGAATATGTTGAGGTATGTCAAAGAGCTTGAGCAAATCCATATCCCATGATTGCTNTTTGATGTTAAATAGCATCGTTCTGGANGCATTGGTGATATCAGTGTANTAGCTTTTACCATTTGTTAATTTCCACAATAAATATGTGTCGATGGTTCCGATGGCAAGCTGNCCTGCATCAGCTTTTTTCCTTGCNTCGGGAACATTTTCTAAAAGCCACTTAAACTTAGTGGCTGAAAAGTANGGGTCTAATAGCAATCCTGTTTTCTGTTGAATTTCGCTCGCATGCCTATCNTGTANTGAATTACAAAGTTTCGTTGTTCNCCNATCCTGCCAAACAATNGCNTTNNAGAGAGGTTCNCCNGTCAGTCTATCCCATATAACCGAAGTCTCNCNTTGATTTGTTATTCCTATAGANACAACGTTTTTCCANGTTATGTTAAGCTCTNNNAGAACCGACCTACAACTCCGNAGCGTAGTNTCCCAAATTTCANTNGCGTCNTGCTCAACCCAACCATCGGCCGGAAAGTGTTGCTGAAATTCCTCTTGTTTTATAGCTGCGGGTTTGCCGTGGAGGTCGAAAAGCAAGGCCCTACTGCTGGTTGTTCCCTGATCAATAGCCAATATGTATTTTGTCATTGTTATTTAGCCTTATGCCGGAGGTGTCTGGGTCTTTTGAAAGATTCCAAATCCCAGATAGGCGAGTCCGATGGATAACAAAGGATTCAGATAGTTAAAGAACGTCCAAGGCGCAAATTCTAGAGGCGAAATGCTTAGAACTCCTGTAATAAAAGCGCCAGAGGTTGTCCAAGGGATAAGCGATGTGCTGAGAGTTGCGCCCTCTTCTAAACACCTTGATAGCATATGATTTTCTAGCCCGTTCTCCTTATAAGATTCTTTAAAAATTTGACCTCCGAATATAATGGATAGATAGCCTTCACCCATACTCATGTTACCGACAATACCCGCACTAATTGTTGCTGTCATTAAACTGGCCGCTCGGTGTATTCGTTCTAAAATACCCTTCAAAAGCACTTGTACAAAGCCTGAATGGTCGAGTATTCCACCGAGTGACAGAGCAATCAAAGCAAGAGACATCGTCCACATCATGCTTGTAATTCCTCCTCGAGTCAGCAGCGAGTCAAGTTGCTCATTACCTGTGTTGGAGACGTATCCAGTGTGTAAACTGTTAAGAACGTCGACTAGAGATCGTTCTTGAATTAACACCGCAAGTATCACGGCCGCCGCGACACTAGCAAGCATGCTTGCCTCTGCTGGGGTTCGATTAATACTTAATGCGAGTAAAACAAACAAAGGTAATAAAGTAAGCGGGTTGATAAGGAATTCGACTCCTAAAAGTTCGCGAAGCTGAAATGTCTCCTGATCTGAAATTGTCTCAGTGGTAAAGTAAAAACCAATAATTGTGAAAATTAGCAGACAGATTAAGTAGGTCGGAACCGTGCTATACATCATCGATCGAATATGTGAGTACAGGTCTGTGTCAGCACTCATCGCAGCGAGATTAGTGGTGTCCGAAACCGGAGACATTTTGTCTCCAAAACTTGCTCCTGAGACCACCATGCCGGCGACAAGTGCGGGCGACATTCCTAGAGCTTGACCCAAGCCCATTAGCACGACACCTAGGGTGGCAATCGTCCCCCACGCAGTTCCTGTCGCCAGAGACATCAAACTGCACAAAACTAGCCCTGCGGGCAGGAAAAAGTTTGGGTGGAGTATGTCTAGGCCATAATAAATTAACGCTCCGATTGTCCCGCTT
>PAWK01000005.1 GCA_002714195.1 Gammaproteobacteria bacterium
TCATCATCCCATCCCTTGTGGTTCAATCCCGATTTTTTCTTAACTGAATTGATCGAATTTTCCATTCCTTTTACTAGGTTAATGGGCGAAATAAGGAGAAACCGAATATAGTGTTTGACTAAATATAACTTCATAACACTAAAATACTAACAATTGCGATGTGACACAATAGGTGCAGGNAAATGAGTGCTATGATTTAATGGCTNTATCAAATATTTTCATCTATGATTTCTGCAGTTAGNAGTATATGTGNATCAGCTATNAATCTNTTTTTCATCGAAAGCCAAGGGGAATGTTTTGANCGTTAAAATATGTNCCGTTAATGATATCTNTTGGTATTGCNACGNATGTTTGATNCTTNTCCCCTTTATTATCATAACGGATTCATTTNGTGCGGAACTTAAAGTTAGAGACGCTCTTAAACTAAGTACGGTAGTTGATGAGACGTCGGGATTAGCNTCGCATGGAAATTTTATTTATACAATTAACGATAGTGGGAATTCTAACTCATTGCATAAATTGTCCAGGGAAGGTGAAATTCTATATTCAATTCTAATTTCAAACGCCGAGAATATAGACTGGGAATCTCTTGCTCAGGATGAAAAATATTTATATATCGCCGACACAGGTAATAATTTGAACAGGCGTAATAGGTTTACTATTTATAGGGTGCCATGGAGCGAACTTGATAACTTAGAAGTTGAAGCAGAATTAATAAAGTTCTCTTATGGAGACTATATCCCNGGAAGAGTAACGCGCCANAATTTTGATGCTGAAGCAATTTCGATTCGCGNNGATGAGNTCTGGNTGTTTTCGAAAAACNGAGGTGATCGAAATTCAAGNCTATATAGATTTCCGAAAGAGCCAGGTACTTATCNGCCTATGCCCAGTCAATCATTTTCTGTCAACTCNCTCGTGACAGGGGCTGACATTGATCCGTCTACTGGAGACCTGCTCTTAACAAGTACGCGTCGGGATGGTTTTCAATGGAAAAGTTTCATCTGGTTGGCTCCCACTTCTGATGATGGAGTGATCTGGGATAAAAGACGTTCGGCAGTGGTTTCTCCGGCAGACCAATGGGAGGCTGTCNTATGGGACGCCCAACGTGGAGAAATTATTTTAAGTCATGAAAATAATGTGCAAGGTTATGCTGGGGTGGGTAAAATTTCGATCAGTAATTTTATGGAATAGAGTNTTCGGCAGTGCATAAAAAAGCTATCTTGTTGGTTTCAGGTTTTCCAAGGAAAAAATCCTTTATGCCCGGTCAAGATGAATTTTATAGGCCAATGAGTTAGCGCAAGCCATACCACCCAGAAAGCTGGCTCATCGCCAGAATTAAGGTATCCTAAATTTTCAAAGTCAAACATAAAATTCAAGAAGTTATTCATCGTATANCCTAGGCCTAATGTTTCTCTAAGCGCTACCAATGGTAATAGAATTACNGCGAATACAAGGCACANAAAACCGATCNAATGAATTAGTACACCAACATTATGAATTCTTCGCGAACGCTTTAGTCTTAATTTCGAGCGCATGTATGTTCTGTGTTTACTTTTCCGTTTCATTAACTTGCCCGTCGATATTTTTCTTTAGCTAATAGCCTAAATTGATTTTCTTTTTATTGTACAAAAGAAATTGACGTTTATTTAACATAAGGACACTAAAACGATAAGAAGAACCCAGCAATCGCTGCACTCATAAGATTTGCCAAGAAGCCAGCGAAGACTGCTTTGAAACCCAGTTTGGCAATTTCACTTTTTCTGTCTGGTATCATTTCGCCAAGTCCGCCCAGCAAGATGCCAATCGAAGAAAAGTTAGCAAACCCGCAAAGCGCGAAGGTAATAATAGCTTGGCTCCTTTGGCTAAAGTTTTCCATTTGGTCGGTGAAGGATGCGTAGGCGAGAAATTCATTGAAGACTAATTTTTGACCGATAAGATTTCCTGCCACCTGGGCCTCTGACCAGGGTATTCCAATAATGAACGCAATTGGTTTGAAGCAATATCCGAGTATGTAATCAAGAGAAAAATTATCAATCCCTAGGCCATTACCGAGGACATTTAAAAGCGAGTTTGCCAGTGCTATCAAACCTACAAAAGCTAGGACGATTGCTCCAACGTTGAGCGCTAAATGCATTCCGCGGCTAGCGCCTGCTGCGATAGCCTCTACTGCGTTCGTATACTCTTCGATCTCGATATTAAAATTTCTTTTTGTCTTTGCTTGGTATGCTTCCTCAGGAACTAGGAGTTTTGCCATCAAGATTCCGCCAGGTGCAGCCATAAAGCTGGCCGCCAGAAGAAAATTTATCTCTACCCCTAATAATGAATAACCTACTAATACTGAACCCGCTACAGTAGAAAGACCACATACCATTACGGTAAATAGTTCTGAATGGGACATTGCTGATAGGTATGGTCTTATGATTAATGGCGCTTCGGTTTGACCGACAAAGATGTTGGCTGTGGCTGCCATAGATTCGGCTCTGGTGGTTCTAAGTATTCCTTTTAAACCTCCTCCGATAATCTTAATAATCCAGCCCATTAAGCCAATGTGATAAAGGAGAGCCACTAGAGAAGAAAAGAAAACAATTATCGGTAGTACTTGGAACGCAAAAATAAAACCAAACTCTAAAGCACCTATTTCGCCAAACACGAATTCAATTCCTTCTTGAGCATTATTCAAGATGGATGAAACACCATTTGAGAATGNATTAAGAGTTGATATTCCAATTTGTGAATACAAGGTTACTCCTCCGATAGTGATCTGTATCAGAAAAGCACCCATTACGGTTCGGTAATCTACTGAGTCCCTGTTTCTTGAAAAAAGATAAGGGATTATCAATAAAATACCGATACCTATAAGACTTATTGCAGTATCCACNATTAAAAGCTCATTTGTTATTAGCGAGAGAGGGGAGCTCGTGAGAGAGCAGAACTTTCGCTATTTGGTTAGCTAAGGCTGAAACATCCTTCTCCCCTTGTACAATTAAGTCTGCAAAATTTCGTGTTTGATTTATGTACTCATAGTACATCGGTATAACATCTCTTCGAAATTGTTCCTTTACGAATTNAGCTGTTCTTCCGCGTTCGGCAACGTCTCGAATTATTCTGCGTGATANGCATGTGTCCAGTGAGCAATCTATAAAAACGGAGAAATCTATATACGGTTCGAATTGATTTTTGTGTAGTAATAGAGCTCCCGACAATATTATCAAGTCAGCCGGCTGTATTTTCCGCGTCATATACGCTCGAGTGTGTCTATGGTAGTCATAAACTGGGACATCTATGGAAGATCCCGAATGAAGAAGCTTCAAATGCCTCATGAGTAAATCGTGATCAATTGCTGATGGGTGGTCATAGTTAGTAATCTGTCTTTGATTTAAATCGATATCTGCCTGGTCCCTATAGTAGGAATCCTCTTCCAATACCTCTATCGTCAGGTAAGGCANCTTTCCCGAAATAGTCTCANGAAGGGTTTTTGCTAATAGACTTTTCCCTGAGGCTGATACTCCTGATATTGATACAATTTTGATACTCATCAAATTTATTAGCTCTATTTTACAAACGGTATCAAAATATTTTAATTAAGATCTAGGTCTATAATATAGTGATAAGAGTAATTTTCTATGATCACTATAAGTGTTTCAAAAATATATGATTAAATACAAGGGGTTAGAAAANTGCAAAATGCGTCCGGTCAAATTCAGGTATTTTANGAGCTCAATATCTTGCCTNGTAAAGAAGATGAACTAAAAGAAATNGTAAAAAAAATGGTCGCAAGTAATGCAAATGANGAGCCGGGAACCATTGTTTATAATGTGTATATCAATCCTGANTCAACCCTGTTGACCTACCTAGAAACATACAGTGATTCNGAGACTGGTCTTTTCCATTGCAAAAGGTTTGCTGATGGTGAATTTATCCANCAAATTCTTGAGAGGACTGATGGTGGNCGCTTNTGTTTTTATGGGAATGTATCTGAAGAATTCAAAAAATGGGCAACCGATGCNGGTTTTGAACCCGAATATTTCGATCACATAGACGGGTATGTACGCTAAAACTGGCTGTGAAAACTTTGTGTGTCTTAGCCTGTTAGGTGACACAATCGTCTTCTAGTGATAGCCTAATTATGAGGCAGGTAAATNGAGTTATTTTTGACTCTATGAGGGGGAAGCATGAAAGTTTCAACTCTATTGGCAGTGCGAGGCTTGATCCTTTGGTTCTGTTCTTTTTTTTCTAGCTCGATTATTGCGCAATCCCAGTTGNCCGGAGTCGAGCTACANAGTNATCACGTTCAGGGGCAGGTATATATGATCCAGCGGCCGGGTGGAGGGGGTAACATTGGGGCGCTTATTGGTGACGACGGTGTGCTTCTTGTAGATTCTTTATTTGCTCCAATGACTGAAGAGTTAGTGACTACTGTGAGAGAGACCACCGATNGNGATATTCGCTTTCTNATAAANACNCATATTCATATAGATCATGTTGGGGGTAATCAAAATCTTGCAGAGTTGGGAGCGTTGATATTTTCTCATGAGAATACTAGGTTAAAATTTCTGGAAGATAAGAGNCATTTCCCGAGGAATGGAGGTAGTTTTGCNCCNCAGCAACCTGTATCAGCTCGGCCTNTGATNACTTTCAACGATTCTATGACTTTTCATTTTAATGATGAAGAGGTTAGAGCGTTTNTNGTCCCTCCGTCTCATACTGATGGCGATATTTTTGTGNATTTTCCTNAATCCGACGTATTGCATCTTGGTGATGTTTTTCGNACCACGAGTTATCCAATAATAGATAAATTTAACGGCGGAACTTTGCGTGGCACGATAGCTTCACTGGACGAGGCAATTTCNATTGCAGGACCAGACACAAAGGTTATTCCGGGTCACGGNNTAGAGATTGAAGATCGTCAAAAATTAATAGAATTCCGAGATATGATTCTTGATATACAGAGTAAAGTCTACTCGATGATTAGAGAGGGTATGCATTTACAAGAAATTATGGCGGCAAAGCCGACGGCCGATTACGACGCGGAATGGGAAAATGATCCTGGTTGGACTTCTATCGATTTTATCCCGGTAGTGTATTATGAATTGGGTGGCGCTGGGAGATTGGAAGATCGATAATAGGGTTACTTCTCTAAAAGCATANAACTAACATAGCAAATGAAAAGGGGCGGCAAATGATTGAACTTATTTTATATTCACTACTGCTATTAATTATTCAAATTATGGCACATTATCCTTTGAACCTTCAGCATGTTCAGTTTTTCTTGTCCAACAGGCATGATGAAATTGAGTACAGCGAAGTAACACAGAGGATTCAGCGAGCAGCGTCTAATCTAAAAGAAACCCTACCGGTTTTTCTGACAATGATGCTTCTTGGAATACTCCAGGATATTGACCTTACATCATTAGGTACTTATTGGATCCTCTTGCGAGTGTTATTCTTTGGTCTTTATGCAGCTGGTATAGAAAAAATCAGATCTGTTGTCTGGATACTCGCTTTGGTAGTTTTAGTCATAATGGGATATACGTTGCTTATGAGCGTGTAACGAAGNATCGATTGCTTTTCTCAATAAATATTTATAANTGATTAAAATNTAACTGGAAGGGAATACGTGCACTGTCTGTGAAGNATTGCANTCAGCCTTGCGGCAACGANTCGTNCTAAGAAAACCTCGCGAGAANAAAAATTGTCTGATCCTCAGAATATCATCAAGGGTACTTCCGCGTCCGAAACTATNGAGGGTTCCTCTCAAAACGACCGAATAATTTCTTCGGGAGGCGCGGATACNATCTTTGGGTATCAGGGGGATGACCAACTTAATGGGTACGCTTTAACTAGTGGTNNNTTTGTCCATTGGGGTTCATCTGACTTGTTGAAAATATACGGAGGTCAAGGCAATGATTTTATTGTTGGTGGCAGCGATAAGGATCAACTTTTCGGTGAATCTGGCAATGATTCTATCAATGGGCTAAAAGGAGATGATTTATTAAANGGAGAAGAAGGGTCGGATAGTTTATATGGTGGTGATGGCAATGACCTGTTAGAGGGAGGAATAGGAGACGATGCGCTATGGGGTGCNTCTANTGATGATCGACTCTACGGTGGTAGCGGAAATGATTATCTAGATGGAGGAATAGGGAACGATTATCTTGAGGGNAATGATGGAGACGATGAGCTTTATGGCGACGTTAAGGATAAAGCTATCTCCGGCAATGACACTCTAATTGGCGGGAATGGAGCCGACTATCTGTCTGGAGATGCTGGTGAAGATGCTTTGTTTGGAGGGCCTGACAATGACAGATTATACGGTGGAGACGGTGACGACACGTTAGATGGCGGCACCGGATTTGATCAACTTGCAGGTGGTTCTGGGGACGATCACTACGTCATTAACTCAAATACTTTTGAATTATCAGATTCCAGTGGTAGAGACTCGGCTACCGTAAATATCGATTACGTAAAGATACCTTCGACTATAGAAGTAGTGAATTATGAGACAGATATCAGGCCNTTACCTTATTGGGTTAGTGCTTTGTTATTTGATGACGCGGCTCGCTATTCAACTTTGTTGGGGCCAGAGAAAACATTTTATTTTGGCTTTCCTAAAAGTNTGGTNGACTATTCTTACCCATTGGANGAGAANGAGTCTAACGGGTGGCAAGCATTTAGCAGAGAACAGCAAAGAGATACACGTGAAATATTTAAATATATTGAATCAGTCATTGATATAAGGTTCATAGAGACAACAAAGTTTGATCAAGAGAATACGATAGCTTTCGGTAATAATATCCAGACCGCCGGGGCGTTCGCTATGTCACCCGGTAAATTATCCAAGTCTAGTGATGTGTTCATTGGNATATTAGATGATGGTAGTTACAAAGTTCCTTTCGAAGATGGCTTTAGGTTCGCGAATGTCTTTATTCATGAGATTGGNCATGCTCTTGGACTTAAGCACCCATTCGATNCTCCGAACCCCTCAGGGAAGAAAGCTACTCCACCTTACCTTCAGGGTGATGAAAATAATGCCATATGGACACAGATGTCTTATTCGGGAGNGAAAAACTCATATGAGTTTAGTCCGTTAGATATAGCGGCGCTTCAGTACCTGTATGGGGTCGAGTCCACGACTAACTCACAGGATAATGTTTATNTGTATAGTGAAGTGAAGCCTAATTTTATCTGGGACGGGGCGGGAGTTGACACCATAAATGCTTCGTCATCGTCTCAGCCAGTAACAATTTTCCTGAGTCCTGGNTACCACGGTTTCAATGGATTGACTAAAAAATATGAACTGATTACCTCGCCAGGTCAGATTACGATTAACTTTGGAACGCTTATTGAAAATTTAGTTGGGTCAAAATTTTCTGATGTACTCACAGGGAACGACTTGAACAATTTTCTTACTGGTGGGCCGGGGAGCGATGTTATCAATGGTGGGGTCGGAATAGACACAGCAATTTATGAGATTAATCGATCAGATGCGACGATTACTAAGACTATAGGCTACCAGTCTGTAGGGTCTGAATTTGTTCTCGGAAGTGCTTGGAACATAATGTCTGATGGTGACACTGATTCTCTCAAGAATGTTGAGCGCCTTAAATTTAAAGATTCGAGTGTCGCATTAGATGTCGACGGTAATGCGGGTAAAACCGTTAAGCTATTGTCAGCCCTTCTTGGAGTTGAGGGTTCGTCGAATTTAGCGTACGTCGGCGCCGGATTATCTGCTCTCGATAATGGTATGTCGTATGAGTCACTAATGCAGGCGGGTCTTGAATTTGTCCTAGGTTCAGCGCCTTCTAGTTCTGCCGTAGTAGATCTGTTTTACAAAAATTTAGTTGGCTCAAGCGCGCCGGAATCAATCCTNAAAGAGTATAGCGCGCTACTTGATGATGGTAGTCTCACCTCAAGCGGTTTAGGGATTGAGGTAGCAGAGCATAGCTTGAATGCAGTCAACATTAATTTAGTAGGGCTCGCAGAAACAGGAATTGAGTATATTTAACAGTTGTGACCATAGTCATTTAAAGTAAAATAGAGGCTTTCCTTCGTAGCTAAACTAGAAAATGTCCATTCATCACAGACCCTTATTAATAGCACTGGGCCTAATTGCGGCTTTCATGATTATTTATGTAATCTTTGGATGGTTTGGTTGGGGATTGCAAGCATCAAATGAACAAGCCATAGGGGAGATTTCCAGATGGTGTGAGAGAGTTTCGGCGGGAGTTTTTCGAGAACCTTCCAATGCGCTGAGTAATCTGGGGTTTATGTTTGCAGGTTTAATGATGCTGCGAATACTTTCAACAGACTCGGATTATCTTCTNGGATTGAACCAGTTCTTTGGACATANTCCAGTCTCGNTATTATATGCAGGTAGTGTAATTTGGTTGGGTGGGGGTTCAATGCTCATGCATGGCACGCATACGGGTTGGGGTGCATCAGCTGATAACCTAAGCATGGTGATGTATATTTTAATACCTTGGTTATTTAATCTCTCGCAAATGGCTGGGTGGAGCACGAAAAAGTTATTAATCATATANAGTGTTCTCGTTATAANTTATGGCGTGGGNAGAGAATTGCTCGGTTCACGTCTCGGCATTAATTTAGACTTATTTGATATATCGATTGCTTTGTGGTGNATCTCCGAGCTTCTACATAGATTTTGGTCGCCAAGATTTCGATTTCTTTCAGGATTTTCTGGCTTTATTGTCGCTGCAATATTTGGTATTTTTCCCGCTGAAATGATTGCTCAACCCGAGAGATACTGGTGGGTGATCTTGTTTTGGGTACCAGGTGTATTCTCTAACTATAAACCAATTGCGCAGAGGCAGTATTATCCTTGGTTTTTCTTAGGCATGCTAACTTACTTGATTGCATTTGCAATTTGGTTGACGGGAAGGCCTAATCATCCCTGGTGTAACCCAGATTCAATCTTTCAAGCCCATGCTCTTTGGCATCTGCTGTCAGCATTGGCTACTTGGTTTTTCTTTAAGTATTTTCGCACGGAACGAGGAATAAGACTCTAGCATNGTATGACTGTTGCAATTTCAATCGAGGATCTAACAAAAACTTATTCAAATGGGTTTGAAGCTTTAAAGGGGATATCGCTGCAGATTAATCAGGGCGATTTTTTTGCCCTGCTTGGTCCAAACGGAGCCGGAAAATCAACTATCATNGGAATTCTTTCAACGCTGGTAAAGCGAAGCTCCGGCAGTGTAGAGATATTTGGGAAAAATGTAGATACGCATGTATATGAGACAAAGTATGACTTAGGGGTCGTGCCCCAGGAATTTAATTTTAATCAGTTCGAAAAAGTTCAAGATGTGGTGGTTACCCANGCTGGGTACTATGGGTTACCTAAGAAATTAGCATTAGAAAGAGCGGAGAAGTANCTTGGGAAANTNGGTCTCTGGGANAAGCGTAATGATCCGTCAAGATCATTATCGGGAGGTATGAAAAGGCGTTTGATGATTGCGAGAGCGCTAGCCCATGAGCCTCGGTTATTAATTTTGGATGANCCNACAGCTGGTGTCGATATCGAATTACGTCGTTCCATGTGGGAATTTCTAACGGAAATTAATTCAAATGGCACTACCATAGTTTTAACTACTCACTATCTCGAGGAAGCAGAGCAGTTGTGTAAAACAATCGCAATAATCGACGAAGGAAAAATTATTGAAGATACAAATATGAAAGATTTGTTAACTAAGCTTGATTCAGAGACTTTTATTCTTGATTTGGTTGACGACATAGATCGTATTCCGGACTCAACGTTTTCCGATATTTNGTTCCGATTTATTGATCAGAGATCGATAGAAATTACGTTACCTGCAAATAGAAATATTAATGACGTTTTCTCTGAACTGGATAGAAATGGAATAAGGGTGACTAGTATGCGAAATAAAACAAACCGCCTTGAGCAATTGTTTATGTCTAGAATTGAAGAGAGTAGCGCAAAGTAATGTTTTCCGACCATAGATACATCGCGTTTGAGACTATAGTGACAAGAGAAGTTCGTAGATTTTCGCGTATCTGGCTACAGACCCTTGTACCTCCTGCCATTACAATTGGTCTCTATTTNGTGATATTTGGNAACTTGGTTGGCCGAAGGATTGGAGANATGGGTGGTTTTCAGTACATGGAATTCATCATTCCNGGGCTGATAATGATGAGTGTGATTCAAAATTCATACTCCAATGTTGTGTCAAGCTTCTTTAGTCANAAATTTCAGAAAACTGTNGAAGAAATGCTCGTNGCTCCAATACCTAACTACATTATTCTCACTGGATTGATTGTNGGGGGGATGTGCAGAGGNCTGGCTGTTGGCGNCATTGTAANGCTAATGTCNCTCCTCTTCTCTGACTTAAATATCCAGCACCCAATGACCACATTCATAGTTATTTTACTTACGTCAGCAGTATTTTCGTTGGCCGGATTCATCAACGCGGTTTTTGCAAATAGTTTTGATGATATCTCTATAATCCCGACTTTTGTTTTAACACCTTTGATATATTTAGGCGGGGTTTTTTATTCTGTACAACTGCTGCCTGGGTTTTGGCAATTTGTGTCAGGATTGAATCCTATTTTTTACATGGTTAACGCGTTTAGGTACGGAATTTTGGGCTCCTCTGATGTAGATGTAAGCTGGGCATTTATAATTCTGAGTATTTTCTTAGTTGGACTTTATGTTNGCTGCATCTACCTTCTNCGGAGTGGCAAAGGAATAAGAACTTAATTTCAGAATACTTCATGACGAAAAATCCTNTAGGAAAAAAAACGCAAACACCTNATCGCTATAATCCTGATNTGTTATTCCCTATTTCTCGAGATTTAGCGAGGTCGAANTTAAATAACTTTCATGAGAAAAAAGTCAACGGATTTGACTTGTGGAGAGCTTATGAAGTTTCTTGGTTNAATACTAGTNCAAAGCCAGAAGTTCGGATCGCTGAATTTCACTTCAACTTAAAATCTGAAAACATAATCGAATCTAAATCACTCAAACTATATTTAAATTCTTTGAATAATGAAATGTTCAAGGGTGAGCAAGAAGTCTTAGAGACTCTTGTAAGTGATTTATCAANAGTGTCTGGGNAAAATGTTTTAGTTAAACTAACATCATTATCGTCAGTGGCCTTTGCTCCCGAATTAAGTCGTGCAGGTAGTTGTCTAGATGAAGTAGAGAATTTTAAGTTATTGAAAAAGCCGAGTGACCAAATAATAAAAGTCACTGATGTNGCNGTGACTAATGAGCAGCTTTACTCTGAATTGTTCCGCTCTCTATGCCCCGTAACTAGCCAGCCTGATTGGGCGANTTTTCAGATTCAATACTCTGGTTTGAGGATNGAAAAAAAATCATTGCTTGAATATATCTGTTCCTATCGGAGTCATGCAAGTTTCCATGAAGATTGTGGCGAAAGAATATTCTGCGAAATACTCGATCGCTGTAAGGCTACTGATTTAACAATCTCTCTTAATTTTCTCCGAAGGGGGGGGCTTGACATAAATGTGCATCGAAGNACGCGTAAGTCAATAGTTAAGACTCATCTACCTCGCNTANTGAGNCAATAGCTTGCTTGTGCTCGCGTTTGAGCTAGTATAAATTGCGTCATAAACCGGTGAGGTGTCCGAGTGGTTGAAGGAGCACGCCTGGAAAGTGTGTAAGTCGAAAGGCTTCGTGGGTTCGAATCCCACTCTCACCGCCATTGATCGCAATTCAAAGACTGTTATTTTGATATATAGTCAATACGCATGTTTTTACTAATGGGGTTAACATGAAAAAATTCGGATTATTTTTTGTTAAACTAATTCCTTTCTTCGTATTTGCTGCAGTTGATGCTCAAAATGTGGATTGGCCAAGTTATGGAGGAGACAATGGTTCCTCGAAATACTCAGCATTAAACCAAATCAACTCAAACAATGTTAATACCTTATCTACGGCATGGGAATGGGCTAGTGCAGATAATGCTTTAGTTTCAGATATCATTGAATCTAGTGGTCCAATGTTAAGACCTGGGTCATTTAAAGCGACACCAATAGTTGTTAATGGTCAAATGTATTTGCCCACTACTTACGGGCAGATCGTTTCACTGGATCCGNTNAGCGGAGAAACNCGCTGGATATATGACACAAAAACNTATAATGACGGTCGTCCAACTAATCTGGGTTTTAATGTTCGAGGTGTGGCTTATTGGGAGAATTTAGGGAAGAAAAGAATCTTTTTCGCGACAAATAATTCATATCTATGGTCAATCGATGCAGACAATGGCCTCCCTGATCCGGAGTTTGGAGAGGCAGGTAGAATAGATCTCACGGTAGGGCTCGGTCGAGAGGTTGATCGCACGCAGTATGGGGTAGTGTCTCCTCCATTAGTCTCCAATGATAAAGTAATAGTTAATTCCATCGTGATTGATGGGCCTCGGAATAAAGAAGCACCTCCAGGTCATGTCAGGGCATTTAATCCGAATAATGGTAACTTGGAGTGGAAATTCAATACTATACCCCAGGCTGGTGAATTTGGTAATGAGACATGGCTTGAGGATTCCTGGGAATATAGCGGTAATACAAATGCTTGGACAATAATGAGTGCTGATGATGATCTGGGTATTGTGTATCTTCCAATTGGAACGCCGACTAACGATTGGTACGGCGGTCTGAGGAAAGGCGATAATCTTTTTGCTGAGAGCTTGGTTGCTGTTGATGTTGATGATGGTCAATTAATTTGGCATTTCCAGATGGTGCATCACGGCGTTTGGGACTATGATTTACCAGCGGCTCCTACTCTTATAGATATTAACGTTGATGGACGTAACGTTAAGGCTGTAGCCCAAATTTCAAAGCAGGGATTCACTTATGTCTTCGATCGGATAACTGGAGAGCCTGTCTGGCCTATCGAAGAGAGAGCGGTACCTCAGAGCACCGTGCCCGGAGAAGAATTATCAGCCACACAGCCATATCCGACCAAACCAGCCCCATTTGAACCACAAGGTATTAGTGACGAAACACTAATTGATTTTACACCTCAATTGCGAGAAGAAGCGTTGCAAAATATCGAGCGCTTCGATTATGGTCCGTTATTTACACCTCCTAGTCTCAGGGGTGCTATTCAATTCCCCGGCTGGGGTGGAGGAGGCGAGTGGCACGGTGCTGCATTTGACCCTGAAAGTGGTATGTATTACGTTCCATCGGCTTCAGGACCGATTGTTGTTCAATTAACCGAAGCTAACCCGTCTGAATCTAACCTTATTTATAGGCGGGGTGGTGCTCGTTCGGTAAGTGGTCCTCAAGGGTTACCCCTCACTAAACCCCCGTATGGCAGAATTACAGCTATAAATATGAATACCGGTGAACATGAATGGGTTATTCCTCACGGTCAGGGCATACGAGAGGAAATAATAAGTAAAGGAATTATTGATCCTGGCCCCGTGGGTTCCACTCACAGAGTAGGACCGGTCTTGACAGAGTCTCTATTATTTTTTGCACAGGTTGACGGAGATCGTAACTTACTGCGAGCATTCGATAAAGAAACCGGTCTCGTGATTTATGAGCATGAGTTGCCCATGGCCCCGCAAGGGACTCCGATGACCTATATGATTGATGGTAGGCAATACATCGCAATTGCTATAGGGGGGCGGCAGGATGCGAGACTCATTGCTCTTAGTTTGCCTTGATAACGGCAGAGTTTTGTTTAAGAAGTAAGTTATTTCTGATCAAAAGATGCGATTCTGGCCTTCTATGTTATCATTTTAGACGGTAACTCTTGTCGGTCCCCTCGCAATGATAAGTTATGAACCCCGCCAGGCCCGGAAGGGAGCAACGGTAGTAGCCAATTCATGTGCCGCGGTGTGGCTGGCAGGGTTACCACTACTGACCTTAAAGCGTTTGACACTAAATCTATGAAGCGTTATTTGCACGAGTTATAAGATGGGCTATCAAGTACTTGCTCGTAAATGGCGACCAAATAATTTCTCAGAAGTTGCGGGCCAGAGACACGTCCTAAGGACCCTAATAAATTCACTCGATAATGAGCGCCTTCATCACGCCTATTTATTTTCTGGAACCCGCGGCGTAGGCAAAACAACGCTCGCTCGAATATTAGCAAAATGCTTGAATTGTGAAAAAGGGATATCAGCAAATCCTTGCGGTCAATGCAGCGTGTGCAAAGAAATTACAGAAGGGCGATTTATAGATTTAATTGAAGTAGATGCGGCATCCCGAACCAAAGTGGAGGACACTCGCGAATTACTGGAGAATGTTCAGTACTCACCAGCAACTGGGAGATTTAAAGTATATTTGATAGACGAGGTACATATGCTGTCAAATCATAGCTTTAATGCCTTATTGAAAACATTAGAGGAGCCTCCGCCGCATGTAAAATTTCTTTTTGCAACGACTGATCCTCAAAAATTACCAGTTACAATTCTATCCAGGTGTTTGCAATTTAATTTGAAACCTCTAACTTCTAAGTTAATCGTGGATTTTCTTGTTCATGTTTTAGAAAGAGAGAATATCGAATATGACGAAGAGGGACTTTGGGATATAGCCGGAGCCGCGGAGGGAAGTATGAGAGATGCCTTGACCTTGCTTGACCAAGGTATTTCCCATTGCGATGGTCAGATTAAAGGTGATGCTATCCGAGAAATGATAGGAGTGCCTGATAGACAGCAGAGCTTCTCCATTCTTCAAGCTCTCGCCGAAAAATCTGCTCCTGATGTGATTAGGGTGGTGGAAGAAATAGCAGATAAAACACCTGATTTCTATAGTTTGCTTGATCATCTGCTTTCAATTATGCATCGATTAGCGATAGCACAAGTCTTACCTACTTCCGTTACGAACAATCTTGGCGATAAAGATAAAATACTTAAGTTATCTGAGAGCTTTTTAGCAGAAGACTTGCAGCTGTATTACCAGATGGGTAACAAAGCTAGAGTAGATTTAATGACTTCTCCTAATCCTAAATCAGCATTTGAAATGTTAATGTTGAAAATGATACTTTTTTCCCCTATTTCAGAGCCTACTGCGTCTGATACCGTTGAAGGGAATCAAAAAAAAAAAATAGATTATGATTTAAAAAAAGACTGTCCCGAAACATCTCAGGATTCGGCGCCGACTGAGAATGCGGAAAAAATTGGAAATGGTTTAAATTCAAATGGGAGCTCTGACGCACATCGCGGCAGAAAAGGATCTTCTGGGGATCTAGTTAGGCTGGACACGAATGAAGATTGGCTAATGATATATCCTAGGTTAGATGTTAGTGGGTTACTAGAAAATGTGCTGTCAAATATTCATTTAAANAACCGAGAAGGAAAAGATTATTACTTTGAACTGGATGAGGAGGTTAGCACTATTTACAATANCGAAATGTTGCCTAAATTANCAGCTACCCTNAGTTCATTTTTGGANAGAGAAGTCATNGTTCATGTTTCNATCGGGCAGTTAAATAGTGAGACGCCATCAAAACTTAATCTTAGGTTAAAGCATGAGGCAAAAAAAATAATGTTAGAAAGTTTTGAGCAAGATGCTAACGTTCAAAAAATACTTAATNATTTTTCCGGTAAAATAACTAACAACAGTATAAGATCCTTAAAAGAGAAGATTTAAATGACAGACTTAAACGAAATCATGAAACAAGCAAAGCAGTTGCANGAAAATTTTGAGGATGCACAAAAAGAAATCAAAAAATTAGTTGTAAATGGTGAGTCTGGTGCTGGTTTAGTTAAAGTAAGGATGAATGGTAGGCATGATTTGCTGGGTGTTGAGCTTAGCGATTCACTTTTTCAAGAAGATAAGACTGTTGTTGAAGATCTAATTGCGGCCGCCGTAAATGATGCTGTTAGAAAACTTGAAGAAAATAGCGAAAAATCAATAGGCGGACTTGCTANCCATCTAAAGATGCCAGATGGCTTTAAATTCCCATTTTAATTCACATGAATTCCAGCCCGTTAATTAATCAATTAATTGAAGCTTTTAGATGCCTTCCAGGTGTNGGCCCTAAGTCTGCTCAGAGGATGACCCTTTTTCTTNTAGAGAGAAATCGAGCTGGTGGGATGAAGTTGAGTGAATCATTAGCAGCCGCTTTAAATTCTGTTGGAAATTGCAAAGAGTGCAGGAATCTTACAGAAGATGAGGTCTGTTCCATATGCGCGAATCAGTCNCGGGACAAAAGTATATGTTGCGTGGTTGAGTCTCCCGTGGANATTCTTGCGATTGAGCAAGCAGGAACCTTTAGGGGAGTATATTTTGTTCTTATGGGTAGATTATCACCGATTGATGGTATTGGTCCGGCGGAGCTAGGAATCGATCGTTTAGTTAGTAAAGTAAAAACGAATNTTATAAAAGAAGTAATACTTGCATGTAATCCAACAGTAGAGGGAGATGCAACAGCATATTACATAGCAGAGCAACTAAAACACCTTGATACCAAGGTAACCCGTATTGCTCACGGCGTTCCTGTTGGAGGTGAGCTCGANTTCGTTGATGGTGGAACCCTTAGTTATGCATTTTCAGGCCGCAAGTTNATGTTGGGTGACGAGTCGCATGCAGGGGAGTGATGATCACCAGATTAGGTTGATAAATAATAATGAAAAATTAAGGAAACTTTGTCTTGGTCTAAGTGGGNTAGATTTGATCGCTTTCGATACAGAGTTNGTGAGAACAAATACGTTNTATGGTCGTTTAGGTTTGATACAGTTATATGATGGCACAACTTGTTATCTCATCGACCCGATTGAGATTACTGATTGGAAATTATTTTGTCAGCTATTTGAAGATCCAAGCAGAAGAGCGGTATTTCANTCCGCTAGTGAAGATTTGAACTTACTNCAAACCTCTTTGAAGATAAGTCCAACTAGTCTTTTTGACTCACAGATAGCTGGNGCTTTTCTAGGNTTTGGTTTTTCCTTAAGTTATCAAGCACTAGTAAAATTTGTTCTGGGGAAGCATGTAGAAAAGGATGTTACGAGATCAAATTGGCTAGCGAGACCGTTATCAGCAAGGCAACTTCAATATGCGGCAGATGATGTATTCTATCTGCCAGCTCTCGAGAATCGTTTAACAAAACAACTAAGATTGAGTAACAAATTTGACTGGTTTAACGACGAGTGCTTTAACACTATCACAATTGCCAAAGGCCTTGAAAATCCAGCCACTTGGGAAAACGCTTATTGTTTGGTTAGCAATGCTTGGAAATTAAAAACAGAGAGTTTAGAGTGTTTGCAGCAACTATGTTTTTGGAGAGAAATCCAAGCTAGAAGAAGAAACAAACCTAAGTCTTGGATAGCAAAAGATAAGGACTTATTTAATGTCTCGCAAATTATTGGCGACGCAAATTCTATTTCAACTCAAATGCTAATGAATGAAGATAAGATTGATAAACGATTTGTNCAGCGAGATGGAGATGAAATTTTAGAAAAATTGACAAACTCGCGATATAAATTACCNCCAATNAACAAAGGNTTACTGAATTATCCGCTTAACNTGTCATCTAGGAAGACGTTAAAGNTCTGCCAAGAGCGGGTCGTTGAAGTGGCTGAAAAACTGTCAATCTCCCCGGAATTATTAGCTCGTAAGCGAANCTTACAAAAGCTTGTTCGCGATTATGAGTATCATGGTTACCTCCTTTGGCCTGAAGAATTTTCCGGTTGGCGCAAAGAGGTTCTCCGANAATCGTTTCTGCCATTATTTCCCGGAANTAACTAATNATGAGTACAAATGCATTAAGAGAGAAATTCTGGGAAATGCCTCTTAGCGAACTAAGCCGTTTAGAATGGGAATCGTTATGCGATGGATGCGGCAGGTGTTGTTTGAAGAAGATCGTAGATGAAGACACAGAGGAATTATTCTGGACACGTATAGTTTGTAGATATTTCAATAGTGAATCTGGAAGGTGTGAATGTTACGAGAATAGAACCAAAATTGTACCGGATTGTATTGATGTGAGAGCAGTTATTTCGAAATCGGTAGACTGGATGCCTTCAACCTGTGCATACAAGCTGCGAGCTAATAATCAACCATTGTTTGATTGGCATCCATTGTTATCAGGAACCAGTTCATCTGTTATNGGTTCTGAGATTTCTNTTATTAATAAGTCTATATCAGAAGATAACGTTCATCCCGAAGGTTATTTTGAACACATTATTCGNTGGGTAGATAGCTAAGTTATGGATGCCACAACTAATTTTTGGCTTATATGGCTGATTTATCTTGGGGCGAGCGTCATATTTTATGCTTTATTCTGGAAATACANTAATCTACTAACTCACAAATTTGTAGTGTTTATACTTCGGGGATTAGTGGCGGCGCTAATTTTTACGCCATGGTTTGTAAACATCCAAGGATCCATAATGGCGCCTGCGCTTATGGTGGTTATGCTCGATTTAATCACGATAGGTCCGGGNGAAATAGCCAGGGCCGGTGTTCCTTTGTTTCTGTCTATATTGACTATGGAAATTGTCTCGATGGGGCTCTATTTCACGAAAAAGAAATCAGGCCGATGAAATTCGTATCATCCAATGCCTTAAGGANAGGCCAATGAAAAGGGTGTTTGCTAGCACCGCACTNGGCTGNGTACTTCTATTAAAGGTAGCTTATGGNAATCCTGTTGCACACATAAAATCTTCGCTCGGTGATTTTGANATTGAACTTTTTGATGATTCCGCNCCTTTGGCGGTAAAAAATTTNATAAACTACTCAGAATCAGGACGATATGACGGAACCCTTATTCATCGTTCCGTTCCGTCTTTTGTCGTCCAGGGTGGTTGGGTTACGTTTCAAAGTCAAAATAATACTCTTACGTCAATTGAGGTTGACGATGCCATTCCTAATGAGTTTGGATCATCAAACATTCGGGGAACTGTTTCATTGGCAAAGTTGGGCGGGGATCCCAATAGTGCAACAAGCCAGTGGTTTATTAATTTAGCTGATAATTCTAAGAATCTTGATAATCAGAATGGGGGNTTCACGGTTTTCGGNAGAATCATAGGNAAGGGAATGAGTGTTATNGATGAGATTGCGAGATTGAAAACATACAATGTCGGAGGTATCGAGAATTTCCCTCTGATTAATTATAAACAAGGAACAATCTCNGAACAAAATTTAATAACAATCTCNAGTGTAAAAATACAGGCTTCTGAAGNAGGGACTAATTATTTTGACTNAAGAAATTCGGAGCTTAGATTAGCACTAGATGCCGGAGGTTCGGGGATGGCAACTCTTGCGCTATCGATTGAAATTGCCGAGTCGCCTCCAATATTTACGCTGCTATTGAATAGCATTCAATGGTTAGACTTTTCTGTTGAAAATATGGCTATTTTTGATATTTCTGACAACTCAATATTCATACCCGAACTATTCGTAGATGGAGAGAAGGCTTACAAGAATCTAAAACTCAATCTCACGGATCACCAAACNTTTTCTTTTGTACTAGATTCTTATGAAAAAATATAGCGACAACCTTTTATTAGTTCAACGTTTTACTGTATTAAAAACTATTTGAGCATTAAAATAACGACTTTAAATTTGAGTCTCGGAAGTATTTAGATGAATTTCACTGGAACANAAGATTATGTAGCAACGAAAGAATTACAAATGGCGGTAAACGCGGCTATTCAATTGCAGAAGCCTCTATTGATCAAAGGCGAACCCGGCACTGGTAAAACCATGCTAGCAGAACAAGTTGCCCAAGCGCTAGATTTGCCATTAATTCAATGGCATATAAAATCAACAACAAAAGCGCAGCAGGGCCTGTATGAATATGATGCAGTCTCCAGACTTCGTGATTCTCAGCTTGGTGACGACAAGGTTCATGATATTTCAAACTATATTATTCAGGGCAAAATTTGGCAGGCCTTTGAATCGGATTCTCAAAATGTTTTATTAATTGATGAGATAGACAAAGCAGATATCGAGTTTCCAAATGATCTNCTCTTAGAGCTTGATAAAATGGAATTCTTTGTGTACGAAACAAAGCAGCTGGTTAAGGCTCGAACGCGTCCGATTATTATCATCACAAGTAATAATGAGAAGGAATTGCCTGATGCATTTCTGAGACGTTGCTTCTTTCACTATATTGAATTTCCAGACACTCTTACAATGGAACAGATAGTAAATGTCCACTATCCAGATATTAAAAAGACGCTACTAAGCATGGCGATGGACATTTTTTTCGATGTACGAAAAATTCCAGGATTAAAGAAAAAGCCATCTACTTCAGAGCTAATTGACTGGTTGAAACTTCTAATGGCGGACGATATACCGGAAGACATTCTAAAGAATCATGATACAAAGAATGCGATTCCACCATTATATGGCGCATTGTTAAAAAATGAGCAAGATGTACACCTATTAGAAAAGCTGGCTTTTATGCATCGAGCTAAAACCTAATGCTTATCAATTTTTTTATGACGTTAAAAAATGAAAAATTACCTGTTTCATTTACAGAGTTATTTACNCTNTTGGATTGTTTAAAAAAGAATATAGTTTTTGGGAATGTGGAGGACTTCTATTANTTGTCTCGTTTATGTTTAATNAANGATGAAAAAAATTTCGATAAGTTTGACAAAGCGTTCTCTAAATATTTTGAAAATGTTGANGTGCTAGATGAGCTTTCGTCTCATGAGATTCCGAATGAATGGCTTCGGAAACAACTTGAGTCTATGCTATCNGAGGAAGAAAAGGCGAAGATTGAAGCGCTCGGAGGGCTTGATAAGTTGATGGAAGAATTTAAAAAGCGTATGGAAGAGCAANAGAAACGGCATCAAGGTGGNAGTAAATGGATAGGGACTGGAGGTACTTCGCCTTTTGGNGCCTACGGTTATAACCCTGAAGGAATAAGAATTGGTCAACAAGAAGGAAGGAATAGACGAGCTGTAAAAGTTTGGGATCGACGTAACTATCGAGATTTGGATGATTCGGTAGAACTTGGTACGAGAAATCTTAAATTAGCTTTAAGAAGGTTGCGAAAATTTGCACGAACCGGCAATGATGAGGAGTTGGATATGGACGACACTATCTCATCAACAGCGAGAAATGCTGGTCTCTTAGATATTAAAATGATCCCGGAACGGCATAANGCGGTAAAAGTTTTGTTATTTTTTGATGTCGGCGGATCGATGGANCCCCATNTAAAGACATGCGAAGAACTTTTTTCGGCAGCACGAACTGAATTTAAACATCTTAAGTTTTACTATTTTCACAATTTCCTATACGAGTCAGTATGGTCTAAGAGTCNTCGAAGGCATGCAGAGACAACCTCAGTNTTTGANATAATGAATAAATATTCAAAAGACTATAAAGTTATCTTTGTTGGTGACGCTACGATGGCTCCTTATGAGATTACTCACGTAGGAGGCAGTATAGAGCACTACAATGAGGAAGCAGGNGCTATTTGGATGAAACGACTGCATGACTCCTTTGATAATATTGTATGGATAAATCCGACTCCTAAAGACTATTGGGAACACAGTTATTCTATCGAGATTGTTAAGGAATTAATGGAAGATAAGATGTTTCCTCTGACAGTAAAGGGATTAGAAGATGCTATGAGCTTCCTCGCAAAATAAAGACCATGGAAAAATTGCCTTCAGAATTATCGCCTTTACAGTACAACTCTCTTCAAGAGCTCTTTACGCATTTTGTAACAGAACACGGTGATCTCAATGCCTTCAGTTGTCTTGGAAAGACCTTAACATATGAGGAAGTAGACAGATTAAGCGATAATTTTGCGGCGTACATTCAGACTCATACTGAGTTGCGTGCAGGTGATAGAGTCGCAATCCAACTTTTAAATCTTCTTCAATTTCCAATAACCTTCTATGGGCTAATAAAAGCCGGCTTGATAGTTGTCACCACCAATCCCCTTTATACCTCGCAGGAAATGCTACATCAGTTTTCGGACTCTAGGGTAAAGGGAATCGTNATCCTTGATGCATTTTGTGAAAAATTAGAAGAGATTCTCCCGCATACAGAAATATCAACTGTTATTGTATCGCGTTTAGGTGACATGCAATCCCCCTTGAAGTCGAAGATGCTAAACTTTGGGGCGAAGTATCTAAAGCGTATTGTGCCAGCATATAATCTACCTAATTCCGTCAGCTTTGAAACCGCTATATCTTGTCAAGAAAAATTTATAGAGCCTGACGGAGCAGGAAGCGACGACAATGTTGCACTAATTTTGTATACCGGAGGCACAACTGGAGTTTCCAAGGGAGCAATGCTAAGTCATAGTAATCTTATCGCTAACATGATGCAGTTGAGATCACGGTGTCTTCTGCTAATAAGAGATAAGTTAGAAAATATAGTAGCACCGTTACCGCTTTATCACAGCTATGCTTTCTTATTACACTGCCTGGCTATGCCCTATGCTGGAAACCATAATATTTTGATTCCGAATCCAAGAGATTTGAAATCATTAATTGAAGTTTTCCGAAAATTTGTGGTTAATGGCTTTGTCGGTATAAATACATTGTATCTTGCGCTACTGCAGAATAAAGAATTCAAATCGTTAAATTTTGATTGTTTAAAATTTTGCGGAGCAGGCGGCATGGCAATGTCGACTTCGGTTTCCAAAGAGTGGGAGACAGTTACGGGTTGTGAAATTATTGAGGGTTATGGGTTAACAGAATGTTCCCCCGTTGTCTCGGTGAATATCCCGGGTAAGGTTCGCTCCGGAACAGTTGGTCATCTAGTGCCTGAAACAGAGTGTAAAGTTGTCGATGATGAGAATATTGAAGTAGAGTCTGGGGAAAGGGGTGAGCTATGGGTCAGAGGACCCCAAGTTATGCTGGGCTACTGGTCTAAGAGCGGGGCGAGAGAGAAGACTTATTCTTCATTGGATTGGTTCAAGACAGGGGATCTTGTTGAGATAAATGAAGACGGTTATATAACAATCGTAGATCGAAAAAAAGATATGATCTTAGTTTCTGGATTCAATGTTTTCCCCAATGAAGTTGAAGATTGGGTAAATCAATATCCTGCAGTGCTAGAAAGTGCGGCGATCGGTGTGGCTTGTGAAAAAACCGGGGAATTAATTAGACTTTTTGTAGTGGTTTCAGAAGCAGGTGTTACAGAAGAGGAATTACTTTCCCATTGCAGAAAAGGACTTACAGCTTACAAAGTACCTAAAGAAATTCTATTTGTAAAAGAACTCCCAAAGTCAAACATAGGAAAGATTCTTCGTCGCGAGTTACGCAAGCAAACTATTTGAGATTTATGTCTAGTAATCCTCCACGTGTTGCATTCACTAAAAAAGAAATTAAGATACTGCCAAACAAAGGACGCACATCGCTTTTCTAATAAGATACGACTCTTTGAAAAATCTAGTACGACAGATAAATCGCTTACGAAAAGAGTAGGTGAGTTAAGCGAATTAATGAATGCCTCTATTGCGATCACCAAATCAAAAGAACAAACAATCCCAAAATCTATTAATTTACCAAAGAATTTACCCGTTTCTACAAGAGCTAAAGAAATAGGTGAATTACTAACTGAAAACCAAATAATAATCGTCTCTGGCGATACTGGTTCAGGAAAGACAACCCAGTTACCAAAAATATGCCTCGCTGCTGGATTTGGTCGAANNGGGATAATCGGCCACTGTCAACCTCGACGTCTTGCAGCGACGTCTGTTGCTTCTAGAATTGCCAGCGAATTGAACAGTCAAATTGGAGCAATAGTAGGTTATCAGGTTAGGTNTGATGAAAGAGTTTATGAATCATGTTCNATTAAACTAATGACCGATGGAATATTATTATCTGAGATTCAATCAGACCCATATCTATCAAAATATGAGGTTATTATTGTAGATGAGGCTCATGAAAGGTCTCTTAATATTGACTTTCTTTTGGGATATTTAAAAGGAGTACTGGTTAAAAGAAAAGAGTTAAAATTAATTGTGACGTCAGCGACAATTGATGTGGAAAAGTTCTCTAATCATTTTGATCGGGCTCAAGTAATTNCAGTTGAAGGAAGAACATTTCCAGTTGAAACGAGATATATAGAAANAAAGTCTGATAATGAAGAGAAAGAACGAAGTTTAACTGATNATGTNGTTGAAAATATCGCCTCTCTAATTTCTGAATCTTCAAAATATGCTACTCAGACTAAAGATATTTTGGTGTTTCTAAGTAGTGAGCGAGAAATTAGAGAAACCGCAAAAGTTCTCAGAAAAAAGAAAGTNAACAATGTAGAAATTTTACCTCTTTATTCAAGGTTACCNAAATCCGAACAGAATAAAATATTCCAAGTCCATAAATTTCAACGAGTTATTCTCTGCACGAATGTTGCCGAAACTTCAATAACTGTTCCTGGAATTAAGTATGTTGTGGATTCNGGNTTTGCNAGGNTCAGNAGGTANAGTTTTCAATCAAAAATTCANCGATTACCAATAGAAAGGATTTCTCAGGCTAGTGCAAATCAAAGAAAAGGAAGGTGTGGACGAATTGAGAATGGTGTTTGCATTCGTTTATATTCGGAGGCGGATTTTAACTCAAGGGCTTTATACACAGATCCAGAAATAATTCGAACAAATTTAGCTGCTGTAATCTTAAAAATGCTGTCCTTGAATTTGGGAAACGTGTTTCAGTTTCCCTTCATTGATAAACCGGAANTAAAATCAATCAATGAGGGTTTTAAGCTTCTTTCTGAGTTAGANGCTGTATCTGATGAACGAAAGTTGACTTTGCATGGTAGGCGAATGGCGGCTCTGCCGGTGGATCCTAAACATGCCAAAATGCTTATCGTAGCAAGCNCAAAGAATTGCTTAAGAGAATTGTTAATCATTGTAAGTATGCTGAGTATTCAAGATCCCAGGGAGGGTGGTTTTNTTGAACTAGACGAAGAAAGTTTAGGTTTAGAGTTGTTTGACAGTAAANATTCGGATTTTTTAGCTCTAGTAAATCTNTGGATAGTATTTGAAGAGAAAAGAAAATTAAATCGTTCNAGTANTTTAAAAAANTTTTGCAATAAGAATAACTTATCCTTTATNCGAATGCGCGAATGGAGGGAGGTTNACTTGCAGCTANCTTTAAATTGTCGAAGAATTGGACTNACAATTAATAAACAGCAGGGAANCTATAGTGATATTCATAAAAGTATTATTGCGGGTTCANTAAACCAAATAGCATATAGGTCATCTGAAACCCAGTACGTCGGAAGCAGGAATAAAAAGTTCGTTGTTCTTAATTCGTCGATATTAGCTAAAGCATTACCTAAGTGGATTGTGACAGGTGAATTAATCGAGACTTCTCAAACTTTTGCTACGATGGCAGCTAAAATAGATACGCGATGGGTCGAGGAGATGGCACTTCATATTGTAAAACGTGAAGTTTATAATCCTCACTGGAGTGTTCGAAATCAGAGAGTTCAGGCTTTCGAGAGAGTCCGACTTTACGGTTTAACAATAGTTGAGAAAGCGACTGTAGAGTATTCCGCAATAAACCCTGAAATTGCTTGGGAATTATTTATTAATGAGGGGTTTTCAAAGAATACACTAAAAACAAAAGCCTCGTTTTATAAACAGAACCTAAAGCTTTTAAAGTCTATTCAAAGTGAGGAGGAGAAACTACGTCGTCCAGAGTTTTTGATTAGTGAAACAGAAATAAGCCAATTTTACTCGCAAGTTATTCCGAAGCATATAACTTCTACCAAAGAATTAGAGGAGTGGCTAAAAGATTCAAAAAATAAGTCCTTGAAGGATTTAAGTATGGATCGTAAAAAGCTTCTCCTTCATAGAAAAAAGCATTATGCGATCAAAGATTTTCCCGATTATTTTTCAATCAAGAGTAATAAAATCTCGGTTGATTATGTCTTTGATCCCGGGGCAAAAAAAGATGGCGCAACACTGAAAATTCCCGTTCAGATTCTTAATCAAGTAAGTGATACTGACATAGACTGGGCCATCCCTGGAATAATCCGGGATAAATGTATCGCGCTATTGAAAGGATTACCAAAAGCGACTCGTAAGCAATTNATACCCATNAGTGGTTTCGTAGACGATATATTACCCGAAATCCTGCCTCTAAAAGGTGANCTGANAAGATTACTCTCTGACTCATTAATCAAAAAACGAAGATTAGCTGTATCTGCAGCTCAACTTTCAAATATCAAGCTACCAAATCACCTTATCATTAAGATTGATGTTTTAGACTTAAAGGGCAAATCACTGGCAGTCGGTAGCAGTGTACATGAGATAAAAAAACATCTTGAAGAAAAGGGGATACACTTTGGGGTTGGAGAAGGCGAATATTCAAAAGAGGGTAGTGCCTTTGAACGAACAAATCTTACTGACTGGGATTTTGATGTCCTCCCGGAGAAAATCGAGTTAAATAAAGAAGTTGTTATGGTACGTTATCCGGGAATCGTCGATAATGTAAGTTCGGTATCACTCCAGCTTTTTACTGAGTACTCTGATGCATTGAGGCACACAAAGAGCGGCTTGGTTCGCTTATACTCCCTAAAAAGCATACAGCAAAGGAATTCGATCAAGAAAAATTTCTCTCGTTTTGTGAGAGAGTCAGCTTTATTAATTCCTCCTAATCTGCCTAACTTCATTGATGATGCTGTTCACGCAACTTACTTTTGCGCTTTCGGTGTTTTTAGTTTCATACCGCGTTCTAAAAATGAATTTGATAAACAACTCAATATCGGAAAGCCGAAGTTATACTCTCAGAGTGAGGAAATTTTGTCGATTGCAAAAGAATTGTTTGAGGACCGACTTGAAATTCTTCGAGAATTGTCATCACTTAAAGACACAAATTTGTCATATTTCTATGATGATATAAACTTACAATTGGGAAATCTAATTACAGACAAATTATTTTTATGCACAGCTCTTGACAGACTAAGACAGTTTACCCGATATTTAAAGGGTATTAGATTTCGACTGCAAAAGGCGCCTCATCTTGGTGCAAAGGACCTGTTATATACAAAAGAGATCGCTGGGTATTGGACCGAATACCAAAATCTACGTCACGTAGTTGCGCCGGATGAGAATAATCGCTTAGATGAAATACGTTGGATGATTGAAGAGTATAGAATGTCATTGTTTGCTCAATCACTTGGAACTAAAATTCCAGTATCTGCGAAAAGGATAAGAAAAGCGATAGATATCTTAAGTACTTAACTTTATCGAATAGTCGGGGGGCTACTAGGGTTATGGGTATGAAACTTTTACTAAGTTATTGGCTTGGCCATATTAAGCTTATATTTTTCTGTATAGCGCTATGCACCAGTTTGCTTTCAAATTCCGCTAGTGCTCAAGATTCGTCTTACGATCCTTGGATAGAAATGAATCAGCACGTTTTTGCGGTTAACGATTATTTCGATCAACTTCTAGTTCGTCCAATAGCTTTGACCTATACAAGTATTACACCCCGTGTTTTACAGATAGGAGTGGGCAATTTCTTCGATAACCTTCAGGATGTGAATATCGCTATTAACGATTTCTTACAGCTAAAGATTCAAGAGGGTATATCGGACTCGAGCCGAGTCTTGATTAATTCAACCATGGGGGTTGGTGGATTAGTGGACGTTGCTACTAATTTGGGTTTAGATAGAAATGAAGAAGATTTCGGGCAGACTTTGGGTGCTTGGGGAGTCGAGACAGGACCTTACTTATTTCTGCCCGTTTTTGGAGCTAGTAACTTGAGAGATTCTTTTGGGCTTATGGTCGATGCTGTTTTTAACCCGATTAGNTTTTTAGAAAATATCGAAACTCGCTATAGCTTATATCTTATGGATGAATTAGATTTTCGATCATCACTACTTGCTTATGATGAATTAATAATCGGCGATAGATATCTGTTCGTTCGGGAAGCTTATGTCCAAAATAGAGAATATGTGGTGAACGACGGTGAAGTGACCGACGAGTTTGGCGATTTTTGAATATCAAAATTCACCGATCGGATGAATTTTTTATCTTTAGTTTAGACTTAATAAAATCGCTATGAGATACATATATTAAATCGGCTATCTTTCTGATTACATAATCTTCATATTTATCAAGCTGTCCGTCAGAGTAAGCTATTCCCCATAAGTCNTCGATTAGTTTTANTTTGTCNTCGTATTTATACTCATCATTAATTTCTCGNGTAAATTCATAGAGTGATGTAGAATCTTCAGCCTTTTTTTCTGCAAGCTCTATGAAATTTTGTAATTCATCATCAAGAATTTTTAATTTAGTACTTAGGACATCAAGAAGNTGAGCGCGTTCACGCTCNTCGAACTTGTCATCGCTTTTAATGACCTCGACTAACAAAGAGGCATAAGTCAACTCCTGCTGATATGTTTGTGAACTATCAAAGACTTCTTGTTCTCTACGTTTGAAAATATTTTNAATTGATTTAAGCATTGTTCAAGCCATTGAAATAAAAGTTAAAGNCCTTTATGCCTTTATTATTTGATTCATTTAATACTATTTATATCATAGATGCAGTTTCAAATTATAAATTTTAAAGCATCATTAACGACTTCTACTCCTGCTTCTTCTTTATGGCTATATTCGCTCAAATGCCGACGGAATTGTTTTCCTCCTCTCTGTCCTTTGAAGAGTCCTAATATATGTCGAGTCATATGCTTAAGAGGTGTTCCTCGTTGTAATTCTGTTTCAATATATGGAATATAACTTTTCAGATAGTCGACTCGATTTTTGTTTGTTGGTGAACTATCAAAAATTAATTCATCAACTTTCTCGAGAAAAAAAGGATTTTGATAGGCTTCGCGCCCTACCATCACCCCGTCTACCTTCGTTAGAAATGACTTAGCGTCTGTTAGGTTCGTAATTCCTCCGTTAATAATAACTTCTAATTCGGGAAATGTTTCCTTTACTGAGAAAACTCTGTGGTAATTGAGAGGAGGTATTTCTCTGTTTTGTTTTGGAGTNAGNCCGCTCAGAATTGCNTTTCGTGCATGGATAATGAATGTTTTACAGCCAACTTCAGAGATGGACCCNATAAACTCTAANAGTTGTGACTGCGAATCTAAATNNTCGATACCAGTCCGGCATTTCANGGTTACGGGTATGTTGACTGAGTCAATCATTGCTTTTACACAATCTGCTACTAATTTAGGCTTCGCCATTAGGCAAGCTCCGAAATTACCAGACTTTACTCTATCGCTTGGACATCCTACGTTTAAATTAATTTCATCGAACCCTACCTTTTCANCNAGAACTGAACTATGGATAAGCTCCTTTATTTTTGAACCACCGACTTGAAGCGCGACCGGGTGCTCTTCATCGTTGTANCTAAGNAAATAATCCGCGTCTCCATACTCTAGGGAAGCACTTGTTACCATTTCTGTATACAAAAGAATNTTCTTGGAAAATTTTCTCAAAAATACNCGATCATGGCGGTCTGTCCAGTCCATCATCGGCGCTATACAGAATCTTCGATCAACCATAAGTAAGGCCTCTGTTCTAATTGGCTCTCTTTAATAAATGTTAAGATGATTGCGTAAGAAGTTCGTGAGAGAGGCCTTTTCCAGGTATAATGGAGAACAAAAGTATAGTACGAAATAAATAGGTTTTCTGCACGTAAGATGTCACAAATAAGAACTCGTATTGCTCCCTCACCTACAGGCGATCCTCATGTAGGAACAGCCTATATCGCATTGTTTAATCGATGTTTTGCTCATTCAAACGACGGAAAATTTATCCTGCGAATCGAGGACACAGACAAAACTAGAAGCTCAAAAGTCTCTGAAAGTAATATTCTTGAATCCCTGCGTTGGCTGGGTTTAACGTGGGATGAAGGTCCAGAGAGAGAA
>PAWK01000006.1 GCA_002714195.1 Gammaproteobacteria bacterium
GATGAGTATTTCAGTATTCCTATGCCAATCCCCTTGCCTCAATTTTTTGAAAGTTTCAGTGAGCTTCTTACTTATCAGAGAAGCATTTTAATGTCGGTCAATTCAAACTCTGACAACGTATTGCATCTCGGTATATTTAACGCGTGGCACGAGAATGCACGAGCTGTTTTAAAACCGGTTAGTAACGATCCTTTGCTGCAAGTTGGGCTCCCACAAAACCTCGTGGACTTGAAATTTAACATTAGTACAAGAGGAAGGGTTTCCTCTGTTGATGTCATGCGATCTTTACCGGAAGATGAGAGTGTATCCAGGGAAGGGTCTCGGGCTATTCGAGAGGTTCGATTCAGACCTGCTTACTTAGATGGAAAAGCTACACGCGTTCGAGATGCGCAAATACGATACCTATTCGCGCAAGAGCTACGGTAAAAAGTAGGAGAATTTCAATGTTAGTCGTACGCAAGATCCTAATTATTCTCCTGTGAAATCAAAGCAAGATATTTGGCAAAACTCTGAATTAAAGCTGTACTTAGGATCGACAGCTTTTTCAGGAATCGCTTTTGCCATGCAGCAACTTCTTCTCAGTTGGACTTTAATTGGCATACTGGAGATTCCGGCGGGGCAGGTTGGCGTAATCCAGGCTTCGGCAGGAATACCTGGGATTTTTGTTATGCTGCTAGGTGGAGTGCGCGCGGACGATACGGATCCAAGAACTTTATTAATTCGAGTCTATCTTTTCGCACCTGTGTTGCCGTTATTTTTAATCCTAATCGTACAATTGCAGCAACTTAACATAATGTCAGTGTTGTTTTGGGCGCTTGGTATGAGTGCTTGTGTATCTTATTCAAGTCCGGCCCAGCAGACGATTTTAAATCGAATAGCCGGCACTTCGGTTCAAAAAGCGGTCTCTGCGACAACAGCTGTAGGATTTTTAGTCCAGATTCTTGGATTGGGTATGGCTGGGACTATTGACAAATTTGGTCTATCACCTGCGCTAGCCTTTCAGGCGATTTGTCTGGGTTTTGGAGTTTTTGCAGTACGGCGACTGAACCCGCAACCGCCCGTCAAGAAAAAGATAGAATCTTCGTTCAGAAACATAGTCTATGGCTTTGCGGCAATTCACAAACAACCGGATATCATGCAGACACTGATAATTAATTTCACATCTAGTGTCTTTAATGCGGGAGCCTTTATGACAGTATTTCCCTTCATCGTGAAGGAAATATATGATGGAGATGCTCTCTTGTTATCCTTTCTTATGGTTATATTTTATGCTGGAGCAGCTGTCTCAAATATCCTAATGATACGACTGATGCCGCTGGTGAGACCCGGGCGGATATTTTTGCTTATGCAGCTTTCGCGAATGCTTATTTTAGGGCTTATGTGGTTGGAGCCAGTGTTCTGGATTTTCGCGCTGGCATGTGTCGGCTGGGGTTTGAACATGGGTGTAACCATGACGCTTGCAAGGACCATCGTTCAGGAGTCAGCAACTGCGGAATTCAGAGCAAGAATTATGTCGGTCTATAGTCTTGGACTTTTAGGGAGCGCGCCGATCGGCGCTTTGATACTCGGTCGAGTTATTGATTCGTTAGGGATTCTGAACGCGCTCATTCCCGCAATGTCTATCTCTATTTTGTTATTCCTTTACGGTATCATTTTTACGAATGTTTATGAGTATCGGTCGCCTTCTTGACTTACAGTCCGAGATAAAGCATGAAATCACTTTCAGGGTTTGCAATAAGTAACAATTTAAGACTGGAACAGACTATTGAAAACGTCATAAGCTAAATAGGTTCTTTCTAAACAATAAGGAATAAAGATGAAAACTCTGTATCGAATCTTGCTTTTAAGCATGATATTTACGTCTGCAGCTACCGCTGCTGAATCCGCGCTGAATATTCAAGCTATCAGCGCAGCTGGGATAAACAATTTTAGGGCACCAGAGTCAGACGTTTTGTCGGCAGGTCAACCGACCGCGGAGCAGTTTAAGATTATGGCTGACTTGGGAGTTAAACATGTGATTAACCTGAGAACTCCGGGAGAGGATGCCGGTTTTGATGAAAAGATGACTGTAGAAGCTTTAGGGATGAGTTATANCAANATTCCGGTTTCGGTTGGAGACGGTGGAATTAATTATGACAATTCACAGTCTCTTCAGAANCTGCTTGATGAGTTTGGCGATGANGGNGTTGTNGTGCANTGTGCAACAGGNAANNGNGTTGGNGCNCTAATTTCNCTATCNGTGTTNGAAGATGGAGGGAGTNTGGANAATTCGATTCAGGAAGGATCTCGTTGGGGTATGACATCAGAGCGTCTTCAGCAGGTTGTNCGAGAAACACTTTCGGAGAAATAGATTTCGAGTCGATTATTCTAAGCCTCAGGTGTAATTCGATTTCTGGAGTAGTTCGGGACTCTGGGCTCAATAAGTTATGCCGTCAAATTTTGGCGAGCCTCATTATTTTATTTCAAGGGTGCATCGCTACTAATGAGGCTTTATGGCCTGCCAATATTCCACAGCGCGAATATTTTGAATCAATTTATTCGGGCGATAAGGATAATCAACTAGTTCAATCTAAGGCAGGCTATTTACAATGGGTGGTGAGCTTCTACGAGGGCACCTTAATAGCTCCTGTTGGATGGCTGGGTTTACAGTCGACTGTATTGGATAAGGCCGACCCAAAAGACAGACTTGAGTTGGGTAACCGTCTCACCACTCTCGGCCGCTTGATTAGTGGGGAATGGGCAAAAGAGAACGACAAGCGAGTGATCGATTCTCGGATGCTGAGTCTCTGGGGGTCAATAATGCAGCTAGCCGATGATCCGCGGATACAGGGCCAAGCCGTCTCCTTGATTGAGAAAGATGTTAAGGCGCTTCTAGACCGCCAGCTGCCTCCTGAAGCTATTGTGGATGAGCGTTATGAGAAAGGCCTGGGAATTGATCTCTTCGAGGGGTTTTAGTCTCGTTTCAGCTAGAATTACGGGCATTCTGCCGAACCACTTATTGACTATGAAATATACTCTAATATAGTGGCTTCCACCGGTATAGAGCCGATATCCGCATATACTTGGCTGGGTAAACTAAAAACCCAAAGTGCGCGTATCGTCATAAAAGAAAAATNTAATATTAAGCTTTAAAGGGCAAAAGCGCAGAAATGAAAAGAATCGTCTTACCTATTCTTATACTCGCTACATGCATAGGTTTCTCCTCCTTCATCATGAGAAACCCCAAACGCCTGTCTGAAATACCAATAGAAATTATTCCAGTTGCAGTCAGGGTCATGGAGGTAAATTCGAGCTCAACGACGTTGGTTGTTGGATCTCAGGGTAAGGTGCAAGCAGCTCAAACAGCAAACTTAGCAGCAGCTACAGCAGGACCTGTGGCATGGATTTCTCCGGCTATGCAAGCCGGTGGATTTGTAAAAGAGGGTGAAATTCTTCTTAAATTAGAAACTAGCGATTATGAAACGATGCGGGCGCGCAGCGAGGCCACGATGCGTCAGGCGCAAGCTGAAGCCCAGCACGCGGCACGCGAATATGAGAGGATGCAAGAACTTGCCGGCCAACGTCTCGCTAGTCAATCTCAATTGCAGGATGCTCAAAGACTCGCTGAAGTTTCTTCGGCCCGCCTAGCAGATGCGGAGGCTAACAATAAGCAAGCTGAATTAGATTTGGGTCGAGCAGAAATTAAAGCTCCTTTTGACGCAATCATTAACTCAAGGGATGTCGAGTTAGGACAGTATGTAAACAAAGCTCAGAGCGTAGGTGTTTTGTACGGCGCAGACGTGGTTGAGGTTCGAGTACCGCTGGCGATTAGACAACTTGGATACTTGCAGGTGCCGTTGGGACTGAGAGGAGAGTTACCCGAGAAGCAAGCTCCGAAAGTAACTATCACTGGAAACTATGGGGGTGTCGAGCATCAGTGGCATGGTAAGTTAGTTCGAATTGAGGCCACAATTGATCCAAATAGTAATACGGTACAAACAATTATCAGAGTCCCACAACCGTTAGCGGAAGCTGGTTTCTCCGAAAAGCAAAAGGATGTAATTCCTCTACCGATAGGTTTGTATGTTAATGCGGCGATTAATGGACGTACTATAGACGACATAATATCGCTGCCTCGTTCTGTGATTCGAAATAATAACCAAGTCTTGGTAGTTGACGCCGAGAACAAAATGTATTTTCGGGACGTGGAAATATTCCGTCTTGAAGAAAAGCAAGTTCTCATTAGTGGCGGGCTTCTGCCCGGAGAACGCATATGTATATCCCCAATCCAGGCAGTGGTAGATGGTATGGTAGTGCAGCCTTTGATTGAAGTTATTTAGCCCGTCCAGTCTGACCTTTAACTTTGCGAGGCAAAAGTGAGATCCCCAATAGCTTGGTTTGTTAAAAATCCCGTCGCTAGCAACCTGCTGATGTGGATATTTCTTGTTGGCGGCTCAGTTGCGTATTTGAGTCTTAATCAAGAAGAATTTCCCGACATTGAAGTAGGTCTTTTGCAGATCAGCGTACCTTATCTCGGAGCAACTCCTGAAGAGTCAGAATCTGGGGTTTGTATTCGAATAGAGGAAGCGCTAGATGGCACCGAGAATATAGATCGCTTGACTTTATCAGCAAGAGAAGGCGGCTGCGACGCAACAGTACAGTTATCTAATGGCGCCGATCTTAATCGCCTCTTAAACGATGTTAAGGGAAAAATAGATGCTATTACCACTTTCCCTGCTGAAACAGAAAAACCGATTGTCCGCGCAGTAAGCCCTACTGATGGAGTTATGACAATAGCATTGTCTTCTCGGACAGATGATTCCAACTTGAAGGTGGTTGCGGAAGAAATCCGCGATGATCTTTTAGACCTTCCAGAAGTTTCAACAGTTAACTTGGAGTTTATAAGGCCGCTCGAAATTGCTATTGAAGTTTCGGAATTTACATTACGACAGTATGGGCTGACTTTAGGCCAAATTTCACAGGCCATTTCGCGCGCTTCGCTGGATCTTCCTGGTGGAATGATTCGCAGTTCCTCTGGGGAAATAATGCTTCGAACGAAGGGTCAAGTATATCAGGGCACTGAGTACGCGGATGTCGTGGTCGCCTCTTATCCGGATGGAACACAATTGCGCCTCGGCGATATTGCCACGGTAAAAGACGGTTTTGAAGAAGGATATTTAGATGCACGATTAGATGGTGTAAATTCTGCTATTTTAGATGTCGTAAGAATTGGTGACGAAGACATAGTAACCTCTGCAAACCAAGTCAAAGAATTTATGAACTCAGCGGAGCTCGATTTACCTGAAGGAATGACGCTGAGGGTGGTGACAGACGCCTCTGTTAGCACTCAAGCCCGCATTGCAACTGTGGCTAAAAACGCATATACCGGGCTTTTACTGGTACTTTTTATCTTGGCTTTGTTCCTGCGTTTTAAGATTGCTATATGGGTTGCTGCCGGAATACCAATAGCCATTTGCGGAGCACTAATAGCCTTCCCCCCCTACGACCTCTCAATAAGTTCTCTAACTATCATGGGCTTTATACTTGTTTTGGGTATCGTGGTCGATGATGCCATTGTAGTTGGCGAGCGTATACATGCTTTTGAAAGGAAAGGATTAAGTAAAGAAGACGCAGCGATTGAAGGAACCGTCGAGGTTTCCGTTCCTGTAATCTTTGGTGTGCTAACGACGATTGCTGCATTTTTGCCCTTACTTTTAGATGGGACTCAGTTTGCCGCCTTTTCCCAATTAATTGGAGGCACTGTTGTCTTCTGCCTGATTGCAAGTCTAATCGAGTCTCAACTGATCTTGCCTGGGCATTTGGCACATCGAAAAACAGAAGGCTACTTCCTTGAAGGGTCTCGGATTGTAAGTGCTTGGCAGCGGTTTCAAGCGAAAGTTGCTGAAGGACTAGAATACTTTGCTGAGCATGGATACAGACGATTCCTCAAGGTGGTTTTGCGATATAGGTATGCCGCATGGGCTGCAGCTACAGGAGTTGTGCTTGTTGTGGGTGCTCTCCTTTTTAGTGGGCGCGTCATCTTTCAGTTCATGCCTTCGATTGAGGGTGACAATGTTTGGAGCACCGTTAACATGCCAGCCGGAGTTCCGGAAGCAGTAACCCAAGAGGCGGTGAGCATAATAGAAGCAAAAGCGCTAGAACTTGTCGCAGAGCTGGACGAAGAGTTAGCTGTCTTAAAGGACAGTGGAATGGCTCCTGAATCTGCAAGGAGTGCCGTAGAAAGCGTTTTGACCATCATAGGGGGAACTGCGCCTAAAGGGGGTCCTGGCGGAAGCCAACGCAGCGCAGGTTCTAGTAATATTGCAGAGGTAATGTTGTACTTGACACCATTTTATGAAAGAGGCCAAACTAGTGCNGCGGAAATTCGTGATAGGTGGCGCGAAAAAGTCGGAACTATTCCTGATGCACTAGAGCTAAATTTTGTATCAGACGCCTTTTCTGCAGGGGATGCTATCAATTTTCGATTAGAAGGCCGTAATGAAGAAAACTTAAAGATNGCGTCGACACAGCTTCGCGANGAGNTAATGCTTTATCCTGGAGTTTTTGATGTGTCAGATAGCTTTCGTGCTGGAAAGCAGGAAGTTCAAATTCAAATATTGGATCGCGGTAAAACGCTTGGCCTNACACTNAATGATGTAGCGACTCAGGTCCGTCAAGCATTTTATGGNGCAGANGCGCAGCGTATCCAGAGAGGATCAGATGATATTCGCGTGATGGTTCGTTATCCAGAGCCTGAAAGACAGTCGCTGGGAAATCTTGAAGAACTATTGATACGAACTCCTAATGGCGCCGAAGTTCCCTTTTTGAGCATTGCTGATTATACGCTCGGCAACAGCTACTCAAGCATAAACCGCCAAAATGGACGTCGAGTAATAACAGTAAGGGGTGATGTCGATAGGACTGTGGTTGCGCCAGATGAAATTCGCCGGGAGATTTTTGCCAAATATAGACAGCAATGGTCTAGGGAGCTTGACGTGAACATGGCTGTAGGGGGCGAAGGTGAGAGACGAAGCGAATCGTTTGAGGGTCTGTACACAACCTACCCGATTGCTATGTTAATTATGTTCGCCTTATTGGCTGTTCCTTTAAAATCTTACTTACAGCCATTGGTGATAATGAGTGTGATTCCATTTGGAGCCATAGGCGCTATTTTTGGACATTTCTTAATGGATGTTCCCCTAGTATTTTTCTCCATTCTAGGCATCATCGCGTTGAGTGGAGTTGTAGTAAATGCCAGTCTTGTATTGGTAATAACGATAAACCGCTTGCGCGAAGAGGGTCAGGATGTATTAGAAGCGGTCTCCAATGCAGGTATGGTTCGTTTTCGTCCCATCATTCTGACCTCGATCACAACTTTCATCGGATTAGTACCTTTGATGGCTACCGCCAACCCAGCCACCTTCTTTATTCTACCAATGGCGATTTCCTTAGCCTATGGTGTTTTATTCGCCACCGTGATCACCTTATTTTTGGTGCCAAGTCTATACTTGATTCTCCATGATTTTCTGGGCGATGAGGACNCCACCAAGCAGGANGAATTACTTTATCAAAGGTAAGTCTCAGCAATTATCACCTTAATGCTACTGCAGTGGTATTTGTGTTAGGGTATGTNGGATTTTTCAAGAGTATGGTTCCATGTATAAACTGTGGNTTTTTGTTCTAAATGCTTTTTTTTTCGGTATGGCCTGCGCTCAAGATAATCGCATAGACATAATTGGCCCAGACGCTCCTGAGNTGGCTGATTTCGGTGAGTTTGACATTGGTGTCCGTACTGTTGAGATAACAATTCCAAACTCCATNGACGTTTTAAATACTCCTCGAGGTGGTGAGTCCGTATTGTATGATAGAANTTTAACTCTAGAAATTTGGTACCCTGCTAATCTTCGCGGCCAAGAGTCTGGAACTATCTATAAAGCAGTATCTCGCAACCCAGACATTGTTGCCTCTTTGAATGGGAGTGCCGTNCGAGACGCAGAACCACTCGAGGCTAATGGGCCATATCCCTCAGTTATTATTTCTCACGGCTGGCCTGGCAATAGGTATCTNATCAGTCATACCGGAGAGAATCTTGCNAGTAAGGGTTACATTGTCACCGCTATAGATCATGCGGAGAGCANTTATGACGACCAGNAAGCTATTACTTCCACTCTNTATCATAGGCCCTTAGACCAAAGGTTTGTTTTAAATGCGCTGGCGTCTTTTTCAGAGGATCGTGATAACTTTTTANATTCTATGGTAGACGCTGAAAATACGGGGATTATTGGATACTCAATGGGTGGTTATGGGTTAATCAACAACCTAGGNGGGGGTTATAGTGAGCAGAGTTTAAGTGGTTTCATTTCTCCACCTAATGGTTTGTTAGAAATACATTCTACTTTAGACCCAAATTTTAGAGACAGACTNGAACCTAGAGTTAAAGCAGGTTTTGCAATTGCNCCNTGGGGAATGAACGCTGGCTTTTGGGAGCTGAATGATCTTGCTGGTGTTACAGTNCCCACTTTTTATTTAGCAGGAGATCAAGATAAAACGGCNGGTTATGAAAACGGAACAAAGAAGATTTTTCAAAGAACGGTTAACAGCAATCGTTATCTTTTAACCTTTATTGGAGCAGGGCATAATGCTGGCGCGCCAATTCCGCTACCGACAGAATTAAATAACGACGCGAACATTGAGGCCGCAGGGCACTATCGTGATGAGAACTGGGATAATGTTGAGATGAATAACATCATGGATCACTACGCTACAATCTGGTTCGACCATCATCTAAAGGGAATCATCCGGGAAGATGGGCTGAACATCATCCCCTCTGCTTATCAAGAAAGGCTTGTCATCGAGCACTTATCGGTCGGGGAGTAAACTCTCGTAGACACCGTTTATGTTTTTGAAGTCTTAATTATTCCTGACTCNTAACTAAGATTAGGACAGATTACCTAAAAAATTCAATAATAAACGAGAGGTCTCCTCAGCTTGTTCCTGCTGNACCCAATGGCCTGCGCCTTCAACAAGGTGCACTTCACGCATATCAGTACANGCNCTNTCCTGCATGCGCTCGAAATTGCCGGGACTCTGATAAGTTCCCCAGTCGCTGNCACCGCTAATAAACATTGACGGCTGATCAATCGTCCTGCCCGCATATAGCTGCTGCTCGGCTCTCCCGATTCCGCTTGAACCCATGCGATAACCGTTGAGGCCACCTTGAAATCCGGTTCTTCCATACTCCTCAGCATAAACTGCCAAAGCAGATTCTGGCAGCCATGTATTTCTTGATACTTCCCTGTCAGACGGCATGTGGAGATCGACTGTCTGCGCCATATTCATATTGAGGNCCATAATGTAATAAGTTGGCATTTTTGCCCACTCTTCTGCGGTTCGGCCAGCTAGTCTATATGGCCTGTTGTCCCTCCAATCCGCGCTCTTATAGTGATAGTATCCTCTGATAAAATTGCTAAGTCCTTGCTCAGCGTGCCACATGTCTTCATTTGCCNCTCGAGTTTGATAATAACGCTGGTAGTGCTTACGGGGGCGAGTCAGCGCNGCCATGTCGTCATAAACGTTTGGTGCTATTTCTCTGGCGCCGGAAGTTTGAGAGTCCGCAAAGTCTCTTGGTATTGACGGNGTGCCGCTGAAGGGTGCACTCATCATTACGACAGATTTAAAAATATCNGGNCTNGTAACGGCGCACCAGCCNGCNAGAGGTGAACCAGCGTCATGACCAATTACTGCGGCTACGGAATCGTATCCAAACGCATATACAAGCCCAAGGGCATCCCTAACCTTATTCAATNAGCGGAAAGGGGTTAGATCTCCATCNTAATTACTGTCCCAGCCAGTAGTTCGACCATAACCTCTCACATCCGGTGCAAAAACATGGTAGCCCGCATCTGCCAGTGGTTTCATTACGTTACGCCAGCTGTAAGCCAGTTCGGGAAAACCGTGAAGAAGCAACAATGCTGGNCGGTTGGGAGTTTCAAATCCAGCTTCTAGNACATGTATGCGAAGGCCGTTTACATTATTCACGAATCGAGAGCGTACTCCTTCTGGCAGCCACTCTTGCCGATAGGGGTGCATCACACCATCAAGAGTAAACTGATTCTGTCCAAAAATCGTGGAGCTAGCAGCGATTGCCGGAGCAAGGAGCGACGCTGTTCTGAGTAACTTTCTTCGTGTCAATGTTTTCATAGTCTGACTGTCTCCTTTTAACTGCTGTTAAATATTTAAAGCAAGTCTACATAGGTCTCTTGCTATAAGTCCGCCATTTCGATTGCAAAATTCATCACCATCCCCCCGGCTCGATCATCCTTGCCGAATATTGCTTGTCGGTCGAGGTAAGCGTCCAGGGACGACATTTTTCCAGTCGAGGTGCATGCATTTACAAAAACGCCCTCAAAACTGGTTCGAATTTTAACTGCATTCCAAGCGTTTTGCAGCGNTGGTAGAAAAATTTCCTCAGACAACCAGCCCTCGTCGAGCCCACGTTTAATCGCGGTCCCGATCATCGCCGTCGAAGTAATCTCAGCGAATGATCCAGGATAATCAATAACCTCACGCCACATACCATCTGCGTCTTGATGAGGAAGAAGCGCAGTTAACTGGTCCGCCAGAAATCCGAGGATGATATCTCGTGTGGGGAGCTCTTTGGGAAAATCGGTTAGCGCAAGTGCGACACCGAGTGCAGCGAATCCGTTGCCGCGACTCCACGCAACGTCAGCTTCGGGTGAATGTCGATAGAGGCGATTCTGGCGTAGCAACAAACTTCGCATATAAATGACATGACTCGCCGCCATGTCATAATACTTTCTTTCATCGGTGAACTTTCCTGCCTTGACGAGAAGCGGTGTGGCCATAAAGAAAGAGTCGCTCATCTCATTATGCATCGGAGCAACTTCTAAGGGGTCTCCATTTTCATCAAACGCTAGTTGCGCTGCCTCTACGACGAGTCTTAAGGATTCTTCATTGCCGGTGCTTTCATAATGTTGGGCGAAAACTAGTTGTCCTGCCAGAGCGGATGCGTTCGTAATTTCTATACTCTCGCCTTGGAGATAGGGTTCGAGCAAATCATTGACGTCATCCTCATACCCGAGGCGGAGTCGTCCAATAACACTCATTCCGGGAACGTAAACAGCTGATGAAAAATTATGACCATAAACTGTTGCTAGTTGCTCAGCGAGACCCCTTGGAGTTCGCGCTGCTCGTCTTTCCAACTCACTGTGAGCCATTGATCGTTGCAGATCATTCATAGATTCTACGAAGCTGACATCGACATTTGCTTCTGTCAGTCTTGTAGTGGGTATTGTACCGAACCCAGCTATACCATAATTCTCAACCGCCTCAGAAAACCCAAAGTCCTCTCCTTCTTCCAAGATAATCAAATCAGGAGCATGGGTTCCAATCCATCGCCACAGGACATGCGAAACAGTATTCTGAGAATAAGCATCTCCTTCGGGTGGAAATTCTAAGGGTTCCCCTTCTGGGTTTGCTTGTGGAATTATAATTAGGTTTGGTCCCGTTTCACGAGTTTCATTGGCATAATCCTCGAATAAATTATCTATGCTTGATGCGACTGCGCTAGGCTCTGTCAGTCCAGCCAAATACAGAATAGTTGGAGAGTGATTGTTTTTAAAAAAGCCTCTCGCGCTGATTACTTCCCTGCTCGAAGTTAAACCGACGTCCCAGCTTATTTCTTCACCGAAGGAGTAAATTGAAATAAAGAATAGAGAGCTAACTAGATATCTTAAATTAATAAACATTTTGAAATGCTACTCAATCTCCATGAGTTCTTTTATCTGGTTCAAGGCTGCGTTAAAAATAAGATCAAAACCAACCTGTCCATATTCGGGGGTTGCAATGGTGGGATCGCCAGACACGCCGTCGACATCAGGTCCTCGACCAGGATTCATGTTGTTCGTACGAACGTGTTCTGGGGCTATAGCGAGTAACAACGACGTGTCACGAAGGCCCGCATGACTGCCGATCTGTTCATAATTAGCTCCTTGAGAAATTAAGTATTCGTCAAAAATACCAATTTTGTACCAGTCACCTATATGGAAGACGTTTATCCCTTCGTGTGACCACTCTCGGGATAGCTTCTTTGCCACAGACTCTTGTGGTCCTTGATTTGGTCCGCTGTCACCTATAAAAAGAATGTCGGTAAAGCCATGTTGCTTTAGGCTTCTAGCTGTATGTTCTAAAACTAATTCGAAGACCTCCTGCGGTATCGATATCGTGCCTGCAAAGCGCATATGGCCTGAAGGAGGGTCTATGTCACCTTCCGGCACATAGGTGATTGCCGGTGCGACTAAAGTGTCTCCTAGTGAGCGAGCAATTCTTTCGGAGCCTGCGTTAATTCTATATTTGTGCTTACCTAGCACCATATGGGGACCATTCTGTTCGGTACCTGCCGTAGGAACAATTATTGTAGTCGAACCACTAGCTATGGCAGAGTCAACTTCAGTCCAAGTGAGTTCCTCAAGAAAAACGGTGTCTGGTGTTTGCGCGAAAATAAAGTTAGATGCTGCTGAGAGAGCGAAGAAGAAAAGGCGCAGATTTTTATACATGCAGGAAACCTTAATTAATTTTTAAGGACAATTCAAAAAAAATTGTATCGGACTAATGGTTTTAGTTTGTGGCACCCGCAGCCTCTAATAAAGTTACTACGGAGGAATAACCTCTCTNCTTTGCAAAGGCAAGAGCTGTCTGCCCTTCTGCATCGACTGAGTTAATCGNAACATCTGTGTTCAGAATTACAGAAACAGAATCAAAAATTAATGATTCCTTGTCCTGGAGTTGGCCTGATCTCCTTTCTGACGTGCCCCAGCTCATTCTTAATCGCCAGTGACCCATTCCGACAGCTGCCATAAGCAGGTTAATTTCGCCTTCATCCTTAATATAATTATCACCTCTTCGCTGGGCTGGGTAATTCATGTTGTTAATTGTTTTTGTGTTAGCGCCAACCTTGATTAGAGTCTCCATAATTTGTGGTTCCGCGAATCTCGCTGCCAACCATAATGGCGTTGCTCCTAACAGTGCATCATGAAAATTATAATCCGTAGATTGTCTTCTAACAGGAGTAGGTTTCTCTAAAACAGCTTCAAGGTTTGCTCCGTGCTTGATCAGAACATTAACTGCGTCTAAGCTTCCACGAAGTACAGCAGCATGCAGGGCTGTGTGTCCACTCTCACTGGATTCTATGTTCGCGCCACTTTCGATGAGATAATTAAGGACATCTGGATTTCCACCATGCACCGCCATAATTGCAGGACTAGTTCCGAATGCGGATACTTGATTGACATCACTTCCAGCTTTTACCAAAAGTTCAGTAGACCCAAGATCTCCCGATCGAGCTGCAAACATTAGCGCACTGTTGCCGCCCTGCTCGATCCAGTACTTGTAGGAAGGGTGGCTATCTTGTTCTTTTTCAGACTTAACATACTGCTCTCGAATTAGAGAAAGGGCATCAACATCGGCTCCGTACTCAAGTAGAGCAGCGACAACATCTGTGTGCCCTCTTGCTGCCGCCCACATGAGTGCAGTTTGTTCTCGCGTGACTGATACATTTGGATCACCACCGGCTTTTAATAATGATCTGACTACGTCTCCATTTCCTGCTTGCGCAGCCGTCATGATTGCCGTTTCACCAGATAAAAGTTGGATTCTTGGATCCGCTCCCGCGTCTAGTAGCATGTCGACGGCATTCAAGTTTCCATTCTCGGACGCAAGCCATAACGGTGTCACGCCCAGATCAGTAGTGGCGTTAACATCTGCATTAACTGAGAGTAAATTTTGGATCGCGCTTTCGCTGTTGTGGTAACTTGCCCAATGCAGCGCTGTCGTGCCGTCACCGTAGATCACATTTGGATTTAGACCATCTTCGAGCAAAGAGGCTAACTCGTCCCATTTTTGCTCTTTTGCCAGATCTACAAGGATCGGCATATTCTGGGCATGATTTTGAATAGTGAAGGAAATGAGCGCTATAAAACAAATTGAACGCGATATTAGAGTCATGATCGTCACTTATGTCAGTCGCAGTTTCCTAAAGTGATATCGGGCCAGAGCTTCCGCCCATTTGTGGTACCGAGACCCCAAATTTTTCCATCAGCCCTAAGTGAAGATCAGCCATGGTTGGTCCATTTTCGTAATGAACATGTTTTCCTCCAGCTAGCCAGCCGGCTCCTCCGCCCACCAATAGAATCGGCAGGTTAACTCCGGAGTGGATAGTACTGTTAGATAGTCCGCCGCCATAAAGAATCGTCATATTATCCAGCAAGGTTCCGTCACCTTCAGCTATAGACGAGAGCTTATCGAGGTATCTTGAGAACAAGGTTGTATGATAAGTATTTATTTTTGACATACGCTCAACCAAGACGGGATTATTATTGTGATGAGAGAGCGGATGATGCGCGTCTGGCACACCAATCTGCGGATAAGGTCGAGGACTTTGTTCCTTGCTCATCATGAAAGTAACTACCCGGGTTAGATCGGTTTGTAACGCGAGCACCTGCAGATCCTGCATAATTTCCATATGCTCCTCGAAAGTAGGCGGCACCCCGGCAGGTTGATCCAGCTCGGGTAAATCCATATCGATTTGTTCTTCGGCCTTCTGGATTCGCCGTTCTATATTTCGTACGGACTCTGTGTAGCCATTAACAAGATGTTTGTCTTCATAACTTAACTTGCTTTCGAGGTCTGCAAGTTTGTCCAACACTGCGTCTAGAATACTTGTTTGCTGTCTTAAACGAATCTCTCGAGCTTCTTTAGCAGTTGTTCCACTATCTCCAAATAATCGCTCAAACAGTGCGCGTGGATTATGTTCTGTGGGTAGCGGTTGAGTTTTGCCGCGCCAAGACAGGGTATGGGTATAGACGCAACTTAGGTTTACAGTGCAAGCACCTGCTAGTGCTGGGGCGTCCATCGAAAGTTCAAGTGATGATAGTTGTGTCTTTTTGCCGAGTTCATTTGCCAGAATCTGATCTATCGAAATATCTGCAAGTATCTCGACCTCAGTCTTTCCGCCCTGCGTAACACCTGTGAGAAATGAACCACCTGCCCCAGCATGCGCAATATTCCAGTTGGCTTTTAACCCGGAAATGACCCGCATTTTCTCTTTATAGTTAGCAAGAGGTTTGAGCACTGGTGTCAGCTCATAGTCGCCGACAGTTTTCGGAGACCAATATTCCATGGCCATACCGTTAGGTATATAAACCGTTTGGAATCTGTGAATTTTTTCAGGAGCGTTAGCAAAAGCTGGTGTCATAGCGTCAAGCATCGGCAGGGCTATAGCTGCCCCGACACCCCTTAACAGGGCTCGGCGAGATAGCGCTTTGCCAGAAACAAAACTTGCAGGTTCCATAATAGCTTTTGGTTTAATTTTCATTATCGCTACCTCTTAGTTGGTGCTGCACTTTGTTGAATACTACACCTAAACATCCTTAAAATCAGGGTTTATGCTGNTATTTTCTTAATTTGAGTCCGCAATTTGTGATGGAAGTCGAACGTCATTTGACGCGNTTCCNCTAGGAGCCATGCTTGACTTAAAAGCTGGACTATTGACTATTCCCAGAATTATTGACGACCATTTATATTCGTGTTCGGAAGCTTCTCGGACAATTTGGCGAATTACCGGTTGGTCATAGTACTCCACCCGCCTCCCAAGTGCATAAGTCATTAATTTCTCCGTGAGAGTATGGGCAAATTGTTCAGGTCGACTTAGCATCCACTTGCGTAGGTCTGCAAAGCCAGAAAATTCCACACCTCCTGGATAGTTTCCGTTTGGATCAATTGGGTTTCCGGCCTCATCAAACTCTCGCCAGGTCCCAATAACGTCGAAATTTTCTAGTGCAAAGCCCAGCGGGTCAATCACGACGTGACAAGAGGAGCAAACAGGGTCTTCTCTGTGCTGAGCCAAGCGCTCTCTGATCGAAGTGGGTATCTGCCCAGCCTCTGCCTCGGGTAATATTGGTACGTTCGGAGGCGGTGGTGGCGGTGGTGTGCCTAACAAATTGTCTAATAGCCATTTGCCCCTAAGTACGGGAGACGTTCTCCCGGGGTAGGAAGTTACCGTCAATAATGCCCCATGCGCTAATATTCCGCCGCGTTTACTTGTATCTGGCAGAGTTGCCTTGCGAAATCGGCTACCATAAACACCCTCTATTCCATAGTGTCTTGCCAGGCGTTCATTTACAAAGGTGTGTTCGGCATTGAGAAGCTGCATGATACTTGAGTCTGTTTTAATGGATTCACCCACAAACATTTCGGTCTCTTTTTCGAAAGCTTCTATGAGACTTACATCGTACTGCGGGAACAATACCGTGTTGATGTTGACCTCTTCGAGACGTCTTAAATTAAGCCACTGGGCAGCAAAATCTTCTACTAACGTTTTTGTCGCCAGCTCTTCTTTGAGCATGCGCTTGACTTGTTGCTCATATATCTGAGGGTTAGAGAGGGCTCCGTCCTCAGCGACTTGCAAGAGCTCTTCATCAGGCGGACTAGACCAGAGGAAGAACGCAAGCCTGGTAGCTAACTCTTCGCCACTTAAGTCAAATGTTGCGTCGGCCGCCAGGTCTGCTGGAGCTTGGTAGCTTCGAATTAGGAAGTCTGGATCGCTTAATACAAATTCGAGAGCAAATTGGATGCCTTCGTCAAAAGAACCTCCCTGCTCGCGACCGCGATTAAAGAAACTGAGGAGTATTTGTGAGTCACTTTGGGTAATAGAACGTCTGTATGCTTTTCGAGCTATCCGCGTCAGAATTTCATTTGCACAGGAGGCTTCTTCACTCAGTTGATTTGGGTAGCAAGAAAAGATCAACTGACGGCTGGGAGCGTCGCTCAAATTTTCGCCTATCGAGTAAGGTCCACCGATCTCTATGGCGTGGATCTTTTGATAATCAAGATATGCTTCACTGTTTGCTGGAAGCCTTCCTCCTTGTCTTGGTTGAGGAATCTCTTCCTCAATTACTTGCTGGCGAACGTAAGAGGCGGTTATCGAGTGGGGGCCAGCAGTCACTGGGACGGTGATTTCCAATCCCTCGGTGGCTCTGTAGAGCATGTACTGCTCCCAGTCGATACTTCCCGGTTCACCAGTTCCACTAAAACTAAGTGGAGTCGGTGTGCCTGGTGCATCGCCGCCAATTGTAAATCTATCCAATAATTTGCCGTCCAGTCGCACATCCAAGGTTTGTGCCCAACCTAGCCCCTTTACATAGTCTTGATAGTTTGTCTCTAAATCTATTTTTATTGTGTATTCGCCATCGTACTGAAAGTTGTGACGTACAGAGATGCCGCCGCGCGATCCAAAAGGCATGTCTTCGGTCTGACGCCAATCTTGGCTCATATAGAGTGGTATTTCGTAGTTGGTAATTGTGGGAATAAGCGGAGGTAGTCCAGTGGCTAATCGAGTCACTTGGCGAGCAACGGACATATACCGCTCCATATGAGCAGGTGTAAAAGGTAATGCCGATGCAATGTTATCAAAGCTCCCGTCTGCTGTTGGGTCACCGGGGAGGAGCTCCATCACGTCCACATCTATACCCAATAATTCATTAATGGCGTTGTTGTATTCGTATCGATTCATTCGGTGGATTGGGGTTATTCTTCCGGGATTAGGATTCTCCCGCCAATTTTTGTCCAGTTCAGATTCCAACCAGCTAGTCATAACTCCATATGTCTCGAAATCAGGTCTGGGCATACCAGATGGGGGCATCATGTGAGCGCGCAGTTTTTTTACGACTTTTTCAAAAACTTCCGCATTGGTATTCATGTCTTCAAAATCGATATTTTGCAGGGAAAGACCAGAAGTCGCTAAAACATCATTATGACAGGCAAGGCAATATTGATTCGCGATCTGACTCATGTCTTGCGCAGAAAAATCACTTTGTTCTTGAGCTCTCACAGTGTTATCAGTGATTTGCGAGGAGAATGGTATGCCGATAACCGTGAGTCCACTGATTCCAAGAATCAGTCCTAGATTTTTCCAATTCTTCCAGATTGGTTTCATTGTAGCTCCGCTAGCCCCTATGTCCTCATAGCCGTGTTTATCTTTTCGGCCGTAAAGGCTGATTTCTATGCAAAATGTGCTTAAAGATCAATGATCTGACACTACCTCAGGTTCGTTAATACTGCAATGTTAAAATAGAAACATTCCTTTACGGCTCAGCGTTTCCGGTGGTTAAGGTATTGGACGCATCCACATTCTTGACTGAACGTTGCTTCCTCGGGAAGCGCCGCCGGCGACATACAGAGTTCCATTGATTATGCCTGCAGCTGGGGATGATAAGGGGATGGGGAGTTCGCCAACTTTTTCCCAAACACCTCCGGGGGCAAGGGTTAGAATGTCCCGATCTTGAGATTTCAAACCGTTTGCTGGAGTCGTGTGTCCGCCTATCATCCAAATCTTGTTGGCGTGAATAAAGGTTGCTCCCTCTGCATGAGAGTGCCCTTTTGGCAAGTCAGGGCCGCGAGACCAAGATTCACTTTTAGGGTCAAAAATATCCACGCGCGGTTGGTCTAGCTGCTGACTGTCATGATTAAACTGGCCGCCTATGGCATATATATTTCCCTGGAAAACGACAGTTGAGAATTGGTTACGAGGAGTGGGCATGGGGGTCGATTCCTCCCATTTTGCAGAACCTTCNTCCCATGCATTTAGGTTTAGAACCCAATGATCTTGTGAGTCTGTGTCTCGGTCGATCTTCAAACCCCCAAAATAGTGTAGTTCCCGTCCAATCAACGCAAGCCCCCCCCCTGCCCTTGGTTCAGGCAACAAAGGTGCAGCTGAGTAGCGATCCAAATCAATATCATAGCTCCANACTTCGGCAATTGCGTGGCCCTTATAACCGTCTTTAAATCCGCCGGCAAACCACACAGTTCTTCCATCGAGAACCATATTCATGTGAGTAATTGCGCTTGGAAGTTCCTGAATTTGGGTCCAAGTCCTCGCGACTGAATCAAAATACTCAGAGCGTTTGCTTGAGATGACGCCTTCTTTATAACCCCCAAAGACGAAGAGCTTATCGTCAATGTTGATAACTCCCGGTTCCCATTTGCCTTCAGGCATATCTGGTAACGGTGTCCAAATGCTATCGGTCTGCGACAAGGATATGCTTGTAAAACTNAGATTTGTAAGTAAAACCAAGCAAAAACTTCTGTATAACTTAATAAAGTTTAGCTCTTTGGCCACAATAATTCTCCAGATTGAATACATCGTTCTTTGTAAGTCACACGCCAACATAATATCCTTTGATAAATTCTAGCTGGATATAACTATAAAAGCTTCCATAGCTTGCTTGATATTTGTAAAAACCGCCAGCTAACATCGAGCTAAGTGTCAATAATGAAAGAAAACTTACTTGTTGCGTCCAACATATTGCAATTTTCGATTACAAAGTAGGAGAAACCATGAAAGAAAAAAAGATTCTTAATTTTGAGCTGGCCCTAATAAAGGGTTTATATAAGGCCTTTGTCTTGGCCATGGTATGTAACTCTTTTTTGACGCTAACATACGCTCAGGGAGACGTTAGAAGTATCGTGGGAGTAACTAGCACTTACTCAGTGATCCCTAATATCACTTATCAAAGAGCTGGAGGTATTGATCTGAAGTTAGACGTTTATCGACCTCGCGACGTTGAAGGTCCTAATCCGACCTTGATGTATATCCACGGGGGAGGTTGGACTAATGGGAGTAAAGAAGGGTCATCTTTAACTTTTTTGCCTTACCTTGAGATGGGCTGGACAGTTGTTAACGTAGCATATCGTTTAGCTGATGCTGCTCATGCGCCAGCCGCAGTCGAGGACACTCGCTGCGCGCTTCGTTGGGTATATCGAAACGCGGAGCAGTATGGTTTTGATAAGGAGAATATCGTCGTCACTGGTAATTCAGCAGGAGGGCATTTGGCGCTTACCACTGGAATGCTTAAAAGTGATGTAGGAATGGAACGCCAGTGTCCGGGTGATCGCATTCGNAGCACGTGGACTGTTGGTCCAAGAAATACTGAAACTTTGGAAGTTGCAGCGATAATTAACTGGTATGGAATTACGAGTGTTTCAGATCTACTGAATAACGGTCCNGGAACATCCGGAAATTTCACAGAGGCTTGGGTTGGCAGCTCTCCTGACCGCGCAGCAATTGCGGCAAGAGTTTCTCCAGTGAATCATGTGCGAGATGATTTGCCGCCGATTTTGACCATACATGGAGACGAAGATTCAATTGTTCCTTATGAGCATGGTGTAAGATTGCATGCAGCGCTGGAAAGCGCCGGCGTTTTGAACAAATTGATTACGATTGAGGGAGGGGGTCATGGCGGTTTTAGCCCCGGTCAGATGGAGGAAATTTACCTACAGATCCGAGATTTTTTAGATAAGCATAATGTTGGACGTTAATTTTTAACCAAGGTCGTAGNCGATGGTGGNGACGGANCCTACCATCGCTAACCTTCGCAGCTAAAGCACGCCTTGATTTCTGTGATCTCCAAATTTGGGCCGNACTACGTTTTTGAGAGGTATTTGCAGCCCGTCCGTATCTTCTAACCATGTATAAATGTCGTTTGCAAAATCTTGGATTCGTTCTTGATGTTCCGGAGCATCAATTAGGTTCTGCATTTCATCGGGGTCCTCACTCAGATCGTAAAATTCGTTAGTATCCCAGATTCCGTGATAACGAATATACTTATAGCGCTCGGTTCTTACCCCAAACATTGTTGGTGTCTGAGGAAAATCCATTTCCCAGTAATACTCATAAAAAACGCGGTCTCTCCAGTTTGCGGTAGCTCTTTCCAAGAGCGGGACAAAGGACATTCCCTGCATATTTGATGGCGCTCGCAGGCCTGCCACATCTAGGATTGTTGGTGCGATGTCTATATTCTGAACCAAAGCATTGATTGGAGCGCCTCCCTCCAGACGATTTGGCCACCGAACAAGCAGAGGTACTTTTGCAGATTCTTCATAGAAATGACGCTTATCAATCAGGCCGTGCTCTCCAAATGAAAACCCATTGTCTCCCATGTATATAACTAACGTGTCTTCTGCCAGTTGATTCTTATCAAGAAAATCGAGGACGGCTCCAACGCTGTCATCGACCCCTTTTAGTGTTTCAGTGTAACGGTGGAAAAAATCTTCAAAGTCGATACGCCCGTGGTACATATAGTCGACACCATGCCAGGACTCCCTTTGGGCTTTGACCCAATCAGGTAGCAGACGATCACCGTAGTAGTCTCGTCCGCTTGGGGGCGAATCATCAAGAGCTATAACCTCCACGCTACTTTCTTTGTTCAAGGTCAGATCATAAGACGGAGGATACACAACNTCATCCTCTTGATAGTCGCCAAAGTGACGCTCAGCAGGAGCAAACTCACTATGAACCGCCTTGTGNGAAAGATACATAAAGAAAGGCTTATCCTCAGTGGTGGTGCTAAGCCAGTCTAAAGCGTGCTCGGTAAGTAAATCCGAGATATAGGTTTCCTCGTCATATGAGATCTTACTGCCATTAATGTTTAATGTTGGCCCGTAGTAGACGCCTTGACCTCTAAAGCTCTCCCAATGATCAAAACCTGGTTGAGGTTCATCGGTATGATTTCCCATATGCCACTTACCAAAAAAGCCAGTTTGATATCCAGCATCCTGCAGATACTCTGGGAAAAAAGTGAGATTTCCTGGGTCTGGTGCGGCGTTATCAACCACTCTATGTGTATGAGAATAAAGGCCAGTTAATATTGATGCCCGGGAGGGGGAACATAACGAGGTTGTTACATATGTATTTGGAAAATAGGCGCCTTCTCTCGCCAAGCGATCCAGGTTAGGTGTTTCGAGCCACGGGATTTTACCTGTAAAACCCATAAAGTCATAGCGATGATCATCAGTTAAGATAAAGATTATATTTTTTGGAGTGATACCAGAAATTGTTTCCAAGTTTAAAGAGTTGTTTGTATTTATGCATGAACTGAGGATTAAAAGGAGTGTCAGTGCTAGGTAAGGTGATTTGCTCATAGGATACATTGGTGCCTAGTTTAAGAGATCAGAAGTTGCTTACCAAGGTCTTCGAAAACCGGCGCAAGCGATGTTATTAAGAGTGCAGCCATAGCGATGTTAAATGCTTTAATATAACGCGGATAACGTAAAATAGTTTTCAGAGATGCGCCAAAACATAACCACAACAANGTACAAGGTGAACCAAACAACATAAATATCAGCGCTATTACTAATATTTGAAAGGTNTAAGGTTCAGAAAAAACCGTATAGGTNACTGTAGCTCCNACAGCTAAGACCCATGCCTTAGGATTTACCCACTGGAAAAGAGCAGCCTGNAAGAAGGTAAAAGGCCTTCCGCTACTTTCGCCATATTCAGAAATGGGGGCAGTTGCAATTTTCCAAGCGAGAAAAGTTAGATAACTGGCACCAATAATCTTTAAAGCTGTGTGCATCANCGGATAGANTTCAAAGATCTCNGCAATCCCTAANCCAACCACAACTATCATCACTGGAAAGCCTATATAGATACCAAACANGTGTTGAAGGCTTCTCCTTACCCCAAAATTTAGNCCCGAGGTCATTATCATAATGTTATTCGGGCCGGGTGTGATGCATGTGCTGACAGCGAAAAGTGCTATTGCAAGATACTCCATTAGTCGTGAGTTTCCTTTTTCNATACCTAAGAGCTAAGCTCCATACATTGTGGTTCCTCCGACCACGGTTCTGACAATTTCAATGTTTTTGATTTGATCCGGGTCTACGTCATGCGGGTCTTCAGCAAGAATGACAAAATCGGCTAACTTACCGGCAGTTATGCTTCCNTTGATATTTTCCTCAAATGAAGCATACGCNCCATTCATCGTGCAGATCTTCAAGGCCTCATCAACGCTAATCCGTTGGTTCGGCCCCCAAACTCGACCCATCCAATCCTTTCGTGTCACCATGCTTTGGATACCCATTAAAGGTTCGTAAGGGCCAGGGGTGTAATCAGAAGCGGGCGCTACCGGTATGTCATAGTCGAGGAACGACTTATGTGCAAACATCCACCTCATTTTCTCTTCACCGTAGTAGACCCACTTNTTGCCATGGTAGTGCACATAGGTATAGAACGGNGTGGGTATAGAGCCAGTGGCTTTGATGCGTTGAAGCAGGTTAGGNTTTACGAGAGAACAGTGCTCAATNCGGTGTCGAGGGTCGGGTCNAGGCCAAAGAGACTGCACTCTCTCATACGCATTTAATACCATGTCGATTGCTATATCACCATTGGCATGTATACCAATCTGGAAGTCGTTTCGGTGAGCATTTTCAACCGCCTCGTGTATCTCTTCTTGGTTCATCGTCAGTATTCCATGATCGCCAGGACGTCCTTCGAAGGGTGTGCTCATTGCCATCGTTCTTTCNGAAGCAGAGCCATCGGCTCCAAATTTTACGGCTCCGATACGGAAAACTTCATCGCCAAATCCAGTTCGAATGCCTGAATTCACAAGGTCAAAAAAGAGTTGTCCACGCGGAAACAGATACATTCTAAAGCGAAGGCCGTCGTCAGCACGGGCATCTTGATAGGCTATCATGTCATTTCGACTGCCTCCCGTTTGATGCACAGAGGTTAGTCCTGCTGCCGTCATTAACTGAGAAATTAACTTAATCCCGTCTCGACGTTCCTCTCGATTGGAATCGCTCGGGATCAAATCACGAAAGACGTCACGAGCTTTTTCCGCGACTAGGCCTGTTAAGACCCCGTTATCATCGCGATAGAAACGACCGTCATTCGGGTCAGGTGTTTCCGCAGTTACACCTGCCATAGCGAGCGCCATACTATTATAGACTCCAGTGTGTCCCCCGCGGTGTCCAACCACAACCGGATTTTCGGGAGCCGCTTCATCCAAGTCGAAACGGTTTACTGGCCGTCCTTCCTCTAGCTTGGTGTCGTCATATTTAAAAGCCCGAACCCATTGGCCTCGGGGTGTGTTTCTGGCGCGTTCTGCAATGGCTTCCTTGATTTCAACTACAGAGCGAAGATCAGCATTTACCTGCACTAACTCGTTAACGCCTCCTGAAGAAGGGTGAGAATGGGCGTCAATAAAACCGGGAGTGACTGTCATTCCCTCTGCATCTATAATCTCCGCACTTGATGAGGCTAGATTTAGAATATCACTCGATGATCCTACTGCGATAAACCGATCATCTTTTACTGCAAACGCTTCAGCTCTTGGCATGTTATCGTCGCTCGTTAATACTCGAGCATTCACTACCACATAGTCTGGTGCAGATTTAGTATCAACTGCTTGGGCCGCAGACAGAGTCGACCGCATAGGTAATCCGATTCCTGCTGCAGCCAGAGCTGAGCTAGATCCGATGAATTTGCGCCTGGAAAATTTTGCCATTTTTCCGTACCTCAATTTATATTGTCTGGTAGCCAGCGATTAGTTTGGAATATAAAAATCTGTAATGGTCTTCACTATAGCGTGCGCGGGGTTATAGAGCAAAGTAGTTCGAGCATTTTTGTTATCAATTGGAGTGAAAACCACTTCTGAGAAAGATAGAATATTTGGGTGAGTTAGCTCTGTATGCTACATTTTTACGAGTTTGTGAGGTATGTTTCAGTGCCCACTTTAGCTAGTTGTTATATATCTCCGCTTAGGTCGGATAAGAAGCTTGAGAAAGTTAATGAAATTGGAGAAGACTGGATGTACATTGAATTAATAAATATCTCGTTAAGAGGCAGCCTGAAGTTATGAACGATTTGGATTTAAGCGCACATTGGATGCCGTTTACAGCTAATAGGCAGTTTAAACAAAATCCGAGATTACTAGTGGCCGGCGAAGGGGTTCACTATACAGATTCTGACGGAAGGAAGATATTTGATGGTTTGTCAGGATTATGGACCTGTGGTGCGGGTCACGGGAGGCAAGAGATAAATCAAGCTGTAACTAACCAGCTTAACACTCTCGATTACTCCCCAGGATTTCAGTTTGGTCACCCTTTAAGTTTTGAGCTTGCTAATAAAGTAGTTGAGCTGACCCCTTCTGGGTTGGATAAAGTTTTTTTCACAGATTCTGGGTCGGAGACAATCGACACAGTTTTGAAGATGGCGAGAGGGTATTGGCGCAACAAGGGTCAACCAAGTAAGACTAAGTTTATTGGTCGCCATAAGGGCTATCATGGAGTAAATTTCGGTGGTTTAGGAGTTGGGGGTATCGGTTTCAATCGTAAATTATTCGGGCAAACAGTGGAGGCAGACCATATACCGCATACTGTGTTGGAGGAAAATAAATTCAGCAGAGGAATGCCAGATAACGGTGCTCACCTTGCCGACGAGCTGGAAGAGTTGGTGCTTCTTCATGATGCATCCAACATTGCTGCGGTTGTTGTAGAGCCAATGTCAGGAACGTCTGGAGTTTTGCCTCCACCGAAAGGCTATCTTAATCGCTTGCGAAAAATATGTGATGACCATGATATCCTATTGATATTCGATGAAGTGATAACAGGATTTGGACGGATGGGTTCATATAGTGGTGCCGAGGAGTTTGGCGTTACACCCGATATGATGACGGTTGCAAAACAGATCACTAATGGTTCGATTCCATTAGGAGCGGTGGTAGTTAAATCGGTAATCTATGACGCCTTTATCGAATCAGGCGGCCCCGAGTATATGGTTGAATTCCCTCACGGATATACCTATTCAGCGCACCCCGTTGCATGCGCGGCAGGTATCGCTGCTCTTGATTTGCTCGTTAAAGAGAATCTCGTGCAGCGGGTGAAAGAAATGTCTTCAATTTTTGAGGAGAGCATTCATAGCCTGCGTTCAGCACCTTTCGTCACTGATATTCGTAATTACGGACTTGCCGGAGGGATTAGTTTGGAACATTATCCAGGTGAACCTCTGCGCAGGCCATTTGAATTAGGTGTAAAATGCTTTGAAAAAGGTTATTACGTCCGTTGGGGTGGTGATACTGTCCAATTAGCTCCACCATTCATTTCCAGCCAGGATCAAATTGACAGTCTAATAAATGCAGTTGGA
>PAWK01000007.1 GCA_002714195.1 Gammaproteobacteria bacterium
AATTGCGTTGCGCGCTTCATCTGTCACCGGGGGATATCTGCCATCAAGAGGGTCTACAATAATTGAAGAGCGAAACTCGCCATTAATGCGCACAACATCAGTACCGTTATCGATCCAGAAAGTGTTGTAACCACCGACATTTCCAGCGGCACCTGTTGAACCATCGCCACCTTGTGGTGGAGCAGCTCGATTGGGATCACTGCCTTGTTGATTCGACTCCTTACGCTCAAATTCAGAATTAGCGATGGCGAATGCTTCATCGTTAGTGATAATCAATCTATTGCCAAATCGAGTTGGCCGCTGCAGTGGTGTTAGCGTGGAGACATCGTAAGTACCCGAAAAGTCAGGTTTACCATCTCGAGTACGCGGGATATCGCCGCTTTGAGCCATGGCGAGTGGCGTTAGCAATACACTTATCAGGCCCAGCAAGCTTAGTGTTAAAACTTTATGTTGTGTGAACGTATTCATCTTCATTTACTCCTGGGTTAATTTCGCGGGAGTGGGTATCTTCTCGCTTCACCGTATATTAGCTCTTCTACAAATTCAACACAGCGAAAATCCATGATTCGTGCATTGGGTTCCATGCGTCTGTAGATTGGCATCTTGATGGTGAAAGGTTCGGTTAGTACAAGAGGATCCTCTATCGTCGCTTCATAGTCGATATGATTAGGGCCCATCATTGTGTAGCGCTCTGTTACTTTCATTTGATAGCTATGATGACTGCCGGCACGGTCAAGCCAGGTCGCATCATGCAAGCCGGTTACTTCTACTACTAATGTGTCGCCATCCCAACTGCCAGCAGACCAGCCCATCCATGAATCCAGAGGAGCTGGCCCAGGGTCTTCCATGTAGATGTCACGCAAAGCGCCGGCAAACTGATAAGCGATATAAAAATCCTTTTCACTTTGCACAATCTGGAAGGGGTGGGGCATGTAGGTAGCGCGCGGCACACCTGGCATATAACATTTAACTTCGGGGTCCCGCGTAACCCAGTTAGCCGCATTGGATTCTTTTACCCGACGAGCTTGCTCGTTATAGGGAATTTTACCCCCACCGACTATTACACCCATGCTGCCCGGAACAGACAAAACCGCACCAGCTTCCAAAGTCTCTGCCGCAGGTACTGGATTTATAGGTCCCTCCCGCATCATCACAGAGTGACGCGCAATATGAGGCTCCAAATCCCAGTTCGCTTCATTCATCACCTGCCAGATGCCATTGAAGTCGGGACGACCATCCGGCAGACGCGGAATATCCTGAGCCAATGCCAAAACCGGCACCATAAGACAGGTACAGATGATAGCTAGGATTTTAATTAATGCGGCAAAAGGGAAACTGCCAGATAACTCTACCGATGCCTTCACTGAGTACTCCCGTTGTTTTACCCGCCACTTTAATGGCAGTGTTTATTCTTGGTTATTCAACGAATCAAGGGTCTAGTATAGCCCAAAATAATCGAGCTGGTGGATCAAATTTCGTCTCTCCATCGCCTTTTCGGGGCAATCAGTCGGTTCATTGGAGAGTGCAAGTGGTGAATACCCCAATAGGTTCTTGATAAGTGCAAAATATTTCATAGAATTTGCCAGAAATAATTCATCTCCCGCTTTTTAATTGAATCTAGCCGATGGTAGACTCCGACCTAATTAAGGCTAATTGCATTGCCTTTTCGGAAGATAACAGATTGAAAAGACAGAAAGATTTAAGATTTTTAACATAAGAAATAAACTCAAAGTAGTAAAGCCCAGCTTTTCTGGGTTTTGGAGCTCAAAAGTTCATTAAATGCCCTCCGTGCGACCGNTGGGCAAAATAGATCTAGAGTTTTACTCNAGGGGACTAAAACAATGAAGACTACTAATCGTTATAAATTCAAAACCGAGAGNCATGCTAAATCGTTTTCGCTGGCCCTTATACTCTCTCTAATANCACTGCCGGTTTGGGCTCAAAATAATGACCAAGGTATAACTTTTTCAAAAGATATTATGCCAATCCTCCAAGATAACTGTCAGGAGTGCCATCGACCTCAAGGGCAAGGTCCAATGTCCTTTATGAGTTATGAAGAAGTAAGGCCTTGGGCACCATTAATTCAGTATAAGGTGGTCAATCGACAGATGCCCCCTTGGCATATAGATCGCACTATAGGTATTCAACAATTTAAGAATGATCGATCTTTAAGTGATGAAGAAGTCGCGATTATTTCGGACTGGGTTAACGCTGGTGCGCCTGAAGGTAATACTACCGACTTGCCTCCAACAAGGGAGTTCGCCGATTCTGGGGAGTGGAGCATTGGTAATCCTGATGTAGTTGTAACTTGGGAATACACTGTTCCTGCAGTCGGTGCTGATCTTTTTGGTGATATTTATTCGACTGATCTCGTAGGTAANTTTAGTGAAGGTCGATATATTAAAGCAATCCAAACCAGAGCTGCTGATGATGCCTCCAGACGAGTCGTGCATCACGCCTTATCTTATGCTTCTAGTGATAACAACAGAANNAACCCAGAGGAAGATCAATTTTTGGTTGAGTATGCGTCTGGTAAAAGCGCCGAAATTTATCCAGACAATTCTGGCGTATTACTTCCTCCGGATAGCGAAGTGCGGCTGTCTTATCATATGCACCCTGTTGGCGTAGAGACTAATGCAAAAATAGAGTTAGGAATTGTATTTCATCCCGAGGGCTATGATCCTGAGTATCGTCGATGGTCNAAGCAGTTAGCTCAGCGTCAGAGCTTACTGGATATTCCGGGTGGCGAAATGGTCCGAACGGACGGGTATGTTTATTTTCATACAAACACTACCATAACAGCATTTCAGCCACACATGCATGGCTTAGGATCTTATCAATGCTTAGAATTAATCTATCCAACCGAAGGCCCCACTGCAAAGACGGAGACTATCAGTTGCGCTCATTGGGATTATAACTGGCATACGATCTACAATTACGCTGACGATGTNGCTCCTTTAGTTCCAGCAGGGACGGTAGCTCATCTGATTAGTTATTTTGATAATACAGCTAACAATCCAGGCAACCATGATGCGCGAAATTGGACGGGCGATGGTGGACGGACAATTGATGAGATGAGTTTTGCGTGGTTAGGCTGGTATTCGATGACGGATGAACAATATATAGCAGAATTAGAACGTCGAAAAAATCTGCAAATTGATATAGAAACTGAAATCGCTTCTATCGGAGAATAAAAAACTAAAACTGGCACCCAGTATTAATATCTGGGTGCCTAATATTCCGNGCTNTATACCACCAGATATATGTGGAATCTTAAATTAGGCCTTGCTACCGACAATGATGCGGTTACCAAAAATTTCAGTATTGGAGAAAAACATGTTAGCGCGTGTGGTTAGTGTCTTATTCAAATTAGTAACTCTATTAGCCATGTTCACTTCGATTCAGATCGTGAATGCTCAAAGATCGCACCTTCCATACCAACTAAAATATGATGCTGGTCAGACGATTCAGCCTATATTTCAGGGTTGGTCAAGGAATGATGATGGCACTAGAGAAATGCATTTTGGCTATCTAAATCGAAATTACTCAGANGAAATGCATATTCCTATTGGTGAAAATAATTTTATAGACATGGCAGGGCTCGACAATATTCAGAGTCAGCCGACTTATTTTCAAACACGAAATAACAGAGATATTTTCACGGTGACTGTGCCTGCTGATTTTGGTAATAGGGAAATAGTCTGGCGCTTAACAACTCAGGGCCAAACCCTAGAGGCTATCGGTTGGCTTCAGGCAGAGTGGGAAATAGACGAGTATGGTGGCTATACGCCAGACCCGGAAGTCTTGGCTAATCAGCCNCCTCAACTTGATGTTCAAACTGCAAGTTCTGTAAAGCTACCCGCTACACTCGAGCTAACAGCTAGAGTTATTGATGATGGGCTGCCCAAACCCAAGCCAGAAAAGGAAGAAAGGACTGTTAATGAGTGGAACAGAACACCATTGTTGACTCGACCTGCTAATGCGTTGGAAGTGCCAACGAACGTGCCGCACCTGCAGACAAATGTGAGGGGAACGAAAGAGAAACCACAACCCCCAAAAGATAAGCTAACGGTTTCCTACAGCGTTTGGCGGGGACCNGCGAATATTTCCTCGGAACCAATATTTGGTGAAATAATCGATGGACAGGTAACTACCGAGATAACATTTTCTGAACCTGGGGAATATCAATTGAAAGTTCACGCTTTCGATGGAGGAAAGTCTGCGTACGAATATGTTAGCGTGAATGTTGAGTAGTTCAACATCTATACGAGGACTCTGAATCGGTCCGTTCGAGGTTCGAGNCCTCTAGGGCCCACTAATTAAGTATGCAGTATGACCAGATTTACTCCCTCACCTCAGACCAAAAGAGTCGTCTAGCGGGCAATCAATTTCACTAATAGAGTCGAGAAATTGTCTGAACGAAGGTGTGGCTTGACCGAACAACATATACCTCGCTTGACAGCCTCTCATAGTAACTGCAATTCTCAATTCAGCTAATTTCCAAACATCTTCTGGCAGGAGGCCCAGTTGATACTGTTGATAAGCGTTTTGGAGAGATAAAGCCCTAATTCGATTAATTTGATTAAAAATAGGTAATTCGGCGTTAGTTACACCGGATCTTAAATACTTTGGGTCTGAAAGTTCAATTACTTTCTCATTACCTTCCAAAGAGGCAAGAAAGATTGCAGTTAGGTTATCGGTTCTCGCCTGAGTTTGAGCTCCTAAAGCTATTACTTGAGCTTGGCGCAGTTGCAAACCCACAAAGACCAGCGAAGCGATGACTGCAAGTACACCAATAATATTGACCGCTCTTTCAATGTTCATTCAGTTAACTCCCCCATAGATGCTTAATTTATCGTACCGAAATACTTTCTATTGCCGAGTTTAAAAAATCATTAGTTAGCTTCGATTATCAAGCTAGCTATTGAGTTTATTTAAGCTCACAAGCAGGCTATCAATTGCTCTTCCGNAACCAACTAATAACCCACCTGCGATTGACCTAGAAACCCATAATAAGGATAGATGGAAAAACAAACCATTCAAACAAGAACGCATTTTTAGGAAATCNAGCCTTTTCATACTGTCATGAAACTTCATTCGGACAAAATCGTCTCTGATCCAACGGCTAAATCTACGCGTTCTTATGCTCATGACAATTAACAAAATCCNCGTCCTATGTTCTACACTCCTTTCTTGCTGCATAGTTTCNCCTGCCGTATTATGCGCTTCTCTCAGNGANACGGAATCAGATGAATTGAAAGCCCTATCTCTTAATAGTTTTGATACNGACGGCCCTGACCTTGGCTGGTATGTTCAAAATGATAACGTCATGGGAGGTAAAAGTGAGGGAGATTTTTATATTTCAGCAGGCCAACTGATATTCTCTGGCAACACCAACACGGACGGCGGCGGATTCAGCTCTATCCGCACAAAGCCNCTAAAACTNGATCTGTCAGCTTATGCTGGNATAAGACTAAANGTTAAAGCTGACGGACGTCGCTACACTTGGGGAATGCAAACTGATGCTCGATGGCGTGGTCGACGTGTTGGTTACTGGGCTGATTTTGACACCGTGGCTGGCAAGGTGAGCGTCATCGACGTTCCATTTGAAAGTTTTTTCCCACAATTTCGAGGATTCAAGCTTNACGGTCCTGAACTTGACGTCCGGCAGATTNGCGAATTCGCCCTGTATCAGTACGACAAGACAGATGGACCCTTCGAACTGTACTTGATAAGTGTCGAAGCGTATTCAAAAAGTAACGAGCTCTGATTTTTGTTGTTTGAGATTGNTAAAAATTCGCCTAACCAGTCAAGTTCGCAGCGTCGGTCGACTCTTTTTAGANNCAGCCCCCTGACTTGATTTCGCCTTNACCACCCTCTTTGAATTTCTCTGTCTGCGCCTGCGGCGCTTAGGTTGCTCCTTTCTCTGTTGGCGTTCATTTTCAGGANTAGATATAGAAGATCTTTCGTGTTCTTCTTGTAACGATAACAAAGAGTGGAACTGCGCTATGTCAGCTTCCGGAATAGGCTTTTTTATGACCCGCTCTATATCCCGCAACTGCTTTTTCTCCTCTGTGGAAACTAAAGAGATCGCACTTCCACTTGTACCGGCTCTTCCGGTTCTTCCNATGCGGTGCACATAGTCTTCTGGCACTTGTGGCAAATCATAATTGATAACGTTAGGTAACTGATCAATATCTATACCTCGCGCCGCGATATCCGTGGCTACCAAAACTTGAACTTCATCATTCTTGAACATATCAAGCGCCTTAGTTCTTTGCGCTTGAGATCTATTACCATGGATCGCTACCGCAGAAATATTGTTCCGATGAAGCTTTTTAACCAGATTATTTGCACCGTATTTCGTACGAATAAATACTAGAGCCTGTTCTGAAGTGGAGGTAACTAAAGCGCAGAGTAAATCGGTCTTTCGTGTTTTCTCGACCTTGAATAGCTTCTGCGAAATAAGCTTTACCGTCGAATTTCGAGGGGCAACATCAATTTCGATAGGCTTATAACATATTGTTTTTGCTAGCTGCCGTATTTCGTTAGAAAACGTTGCTGAGAACATTAGATTCTGACGTTGCTTTGGCATTAATTTTAAAATACGCCTGATATCCCGTATGAAGCCCATATCTAACATACGGTCTGCCTCATCAAGGATTAGTACTTCTATTTGGTTCAATTTCACCGATTGCTGTTGATGTAAGTCGAGCAAACGGCCGGGTGTTGCAATTAAGATGTCCAACCCAGTTTTAAGATTCTGCTTTTGTGGATTGATATTCACTCCACCAAAAACGACGCCGTATCTCAGTTTTTCGTTTGCACCATATTTTTCGATACTGGCCTTAACCTGCGCGGCTAACTCGCGAGTTGGGGTGAGGACAAGAGCCCTAACTTCATAAGATTTGGTTTTTTTCTTGACGTTCAGCAGTTCTAGAAGTGGCAATGTAAAACCGGCTGTTTTCCCTGTACCAGTTTGAGCAGCAGCCATTACATCTTTACCACTAAGTATTGCTGGAATCGCCTTTTCTTGAATCAGAGTCGGCTTTGTATATCCAGTTAACTTCACCGCCTTTAATAAGGAGTCGCTCAATCCAAGCTTTTCAAAACCCATTAATCTCTTCCTAATACTACATTTGGTTAATCTAAATTATTGAAGACTGCGATAATGTGAGCGGGCTTTAAATAAGAATTACCGCAAGTGGACCTTCATGTCCCCTACCAGCGATATAGTGATCTCGTTTTGAATTCACAACTCAGCGTCTAAACCCCAAGTGGTGAGGCGGAATGAATACCCTTAAAGCCAAGAGAGTAGTCCGGTTAAGTTAAATAAACTTCTTTTAGACGATAAACCTTCGCAAGAGGAAATTATCTTAACTTTGACGACGGCGCACTTTAACACAACTAAAAAGAAAATAACCTTTTTTTGGACTTATTTGTTTTGACTCGAGCGACAGTTAAAATTACCAATTACTTTACTTCTCAGCTTCTTCAAGCTGCTCCCAACGCTTGTAAAGAGTCTCTAGCTCCATTTTATTGTTCGCAAACTCTTGTAAAGTTTTTTCTATGTTAACTTCTGAGTCATCATAGAAATTCGGTTTAGACATTATTTTTTCTAACCTAGATTGCTCTGTTTCAAGCCGTTCAATAAGCAGTAAGTTATGTTTTAATTCTTTTTTTTCCTTGGCCGAGAGTCCCCCCGATTTTTTAACTGATGCTTGATGTTCTAAAGAGGATTTCTTGTTACTAGGCTTACTAACACTAGGATGGGATTCACCAATCTTTGTCAGCTGGCCACCTTTCCTGAACCAATCCTCATAGCCACCAACATACTCATTGATATTACCATCGCCCTCAAAAACCAGGAGAGAGGTAACGACATTCTCCATGAATTTACGGTCATGGCTAACCAGGAGGATCGTGCCCGCAAACTCGATTAAAATATCTTCAAGCAACTCAAGGGTTTCAATGTCGAGATCGTTAGTCGGCTCATCTAAAATTAGGACATTTGCTGGTTTGCTAAATACTTTTGCAAGGATTGCGCGGTTTTGTTCACCACCAGACAATGCTTTTGCCGGAGTGCGAATACGATCAGGTGTAAACAAAAATTCACTGAGGTAACTAACTATATGTTTCTGTTTACCGTTTATTTCGATAAAGTCTCCGCCATCGCTAACGTTATCAATTAAATTTTTTTCCATATCTAGGTGTTCGCGTAATTGGTCAAAGTAAGCGACTTCCATCTTTGTGCCTAATTTAACCATTCCTTCGTCAGGTTTTAGTTTATTCAATAATATTTTGAGTAATGTTGACTTACCTACACCATTGGCGCCAACGATACCGATTCTATCTCCTCGAATTATTGATGTAGAAAAACTGTTAATTATGGGCTTATTTTCGAATGAATGGCTTACGCCCGCGAGCTCGGCCACGACTTTCCCAGAATTTTCAAAAGCATTAACCTTGAATTTAGCTGTGCCCTGCAGTTTTCTTCTATCTCCCCGCGCTTTGCGCATAGCTTCGAGTGCGCGAACACGCCCCTCGTTACGTGTGCGCCTAGCTTTTATACCCTTACGAATCCAAACCTCTTCTTCAGCAAGTCTCTTATCAAATAATTTATTAGCGGTTTCTTCTGCGGCCAATTGTTCTTCTCGGAACCGCAAAAAACGTTCGAAGCTGCCATCAAATTGATAAATATTTCCACGATCTAATTCAACGATTCCATTTACAACATTTTGTAGAAATGTACGATCATGCGTTACTAATAATAATGCACCCTGATACTCTTTTAATTGTTTCTCTAACCATTCAATGGTTGGTATATCGAGATGGTTGGTTGGCTCATCTAATAATAAGCACTCCGGCTCTCTTACTAATGCACGCGCGAGAGCAACTCTTTTTCGCCACCCTCCAGAAAGTTCAGACATGAGTTTATTAGGGGGAAGTTCGAGCTGGGTTATAACTGAATCTACTTTTTGACTAATACTCCAGCCCTCTTTCGCTTCAAGTTGGTTCTGCACCCCTTCAAGTTCATCCATGTTTGCATTTTCATAATCCATCGTGAGTTTGTGATATCGTTTCAACAGTGCGCCAATCTCTGCCAAACCATCGGCTACCATCTCATAAACTGTTTGTTCATCAGCATCAGGCAGCGACTGTTCTAGCCACGCGACTTTAGTCCCAGAGCGAAGCCAACGCTCACCACCATCCGGCGCAACTGAGCCGGCAATAACCTTCATTAGGGTCGTTTTACCTGCTCCGTTTCGACCGAGCAGTCCAAGTCGTGAGCCTTTTTTAAGTAGAAAATCCACTTCATCCAAGACAACATGTGTGCCGAAATTTAGAGAAACTTTATCTAAACGAACTAAAGACATTTGAATTTTGGAAGGTTAATAAATTTAAGATGGGCGGTAACAGGATCCTGTCCTAGCGACCGAGACCGGGAGTCATGTTACCATAAAATCTAACAAACTATTCCAAAATGAGTATAAAGATAAAAAGTCCATTATTCAGAAAATGGAGAAATCTTATTTCATTTTTTCCAAAATTTGCAATCGAGCATTTATGAGCAAGATCACTGAAAGAATAGGCGTTTTTGTAGACGTCCAAAATATCTACTATACAACAAGAGATGCCTTTGGAAGATCCTTTAATTATCGTGCACTATGGAAAATTTTATCATCTAAGGGAGACATTGTTTTAGCTAATGCATATGCCATAGATCGAAACGATGAGAGCCAAAAGATATTTCAAAATGCCCTACGCCATATTGGATTTAGTATCCAACTTAAGCCCTATATTCAGCGCAGTGATGGATCTTCCAAGGGTGACTGGGATGTAGGCATTACAATAGATATACTGCAGAACTCTCCATCATTAGATAGGATCTTTCTTTTGTCTGGCGACGGAGATTTCGATCTTCTAGTCAAGACTGTTCAAACTAACCATAGTGTGCCTGTGGAAGCGTTCGGCGTTGCTGCACTAACAGCAAATTCACTGAAGCAAGTCGTATCTTGCTTTCATCCTATTACTGAATCGATGCTAATTTAGCTAATCAAAAGACGGAGTACTTTTTCATCCAAACAGGATACAAAAATGGCGCATCAAATTTGCTTAGATTGTGGCATGAGCCTCGCAGAGACGATTCAACGTTGCCCAAAGTGTGACAATGATTTAAATGCTCAGCATGATGGCTCTACGATAACCGTTGATATTGCTCATCATGGAGAACGCGTTAGCGAGGCATTAAGGAAAATGCAGTACGAGGTTGACCTGGCACGAAAAGGCGTTTCGCGGCGTATCCGCCTTGTTGTTGGTTCCGGACTAATTCGCGAAGAGATAATGCTTGCTCTCCGGGACTTAGAATATCGTGGCGAAATAAAGTGCTTCGACCTGGAGATCAAAAACTCAGGCGCTGTGCTAATTAGCCTTAAATAGTGGCCGATCGCAATAAGATTGGAGATAGGGTGTGCATAGTTATTTAGTCCCGTTTTTAACGGATACGACCCACTATTGATTTTACGTCAAATCGAATTTAAGTTGACCCGAGTAAGTTTGTTAAGACATAAACAAATCAGGAGACTGAATAGTAAAGATTCATGCCCGATAAAGTAAACAAACTAAGCACGATCCCCGCAGTCCTCAGAAATACCGTAGACCTATTCGGGGATTCCACTGCGCTGATCTATCAGTCTGAACGAATCAGTTATGCGGCCCTGCATGAGCTGGTTCATAATGCAAGTTGCGGATTATCGAAACTGGGCATAAAAAGTGGTGACCGAGTCGCATTCTGGCTTCCCAACACGTCTGCTTATCTCGTCCTTTATTTAGCGTGTATGCAGCTCAATGCCATAGCTGTCGCAGTAAACACTCGTTTTCGCAGTTCNGAAGTTGCTGACATAGTAACCCGGTCCGGAGCAANCAGCCTGATACTCTGGCCCTTGTTCAAAAAGGTAAATTTTCTAGAGATCCTAAACGCGATTGAAGATGCCGCGTTCAGTAAGCTGGATTCAGTCATCGTTTACAATGACGCAGAAAACAATCTCCCCCTCCCACACCAACTGCCTAAGTCACTGCGCTCCAAGAAACTCGCGAGCTATCATGAATTAATTTGCCAGTCTGGTGCAGAAATCGATAATAGTAGCGCAGACACGGGTTGTAATATTTTTACTACCTCTGGTACAACTAGATCCCCTAAATTTGTTCTTCATAGCCATCGCAGTATTTCNAGCCATGCTGCAGAAGTTTGGCATAATTTGANACCTTTGATTAAAAATGAAGCTTTTTTTCATTCGCTGCCATTTTGTGGCGTATTTGGGTTCAATCATTTTTCTGCCGCTTTGTATGGTGCTAGAGCGAACGTCATTCAAAGCAGTTTTGATGCTCGTGAAGCGGTNAATTTAATNGACCTACACAGAGTCCACTATATCAGCGCGACAGACGATATGTTACTCGCTCTATTAGAGGCAGATGATCGTAATCCTGTCTTGCCGACTCTTACTTGCTGCGGATATGGAGCTTTCAACCTACCNCCCGAAGAAATCACTCAACGTGCAAGTATGAGAGGACTAAAACTAATTGGTTTGTATGGAATGAGCGAAGTTCAGGCCTTGTTCGCACGTCAAGAACATACGCAAGTTGACGAGTACCGATACCTCCCTGGCGGCAAACTGATCTCACAGCACGCTCGCGTTCGGGNAAGACATCCTGAGACCAAAGAAATTCTGCCCCATGGCGAAAGTGGCGAGCTTGAGTTTAAGGGCCCGAGCCTCTTGACTAAATATTTCGAAAATGATGTTGCGACGGATGAATTAATCAATGAGGATGGATATCTTAAATCAGGCGATCTTGGCTACACACGTTCTTCATCTGANTTNGTTTTTCAAGCGAGAATGGGTGACATACTCCGACTTGGAGGCTATCTAGTAGCGCCGGCAGAGATTGAAAACTATCTCATTGAGCATGAATCTGTCGAAGCAGCGCAAGTGGTAGCGGTTCGCATTAACGACAAGATGAAAGCTTATGCATTTATNATTCTAATTNANAATAAAACTGCGANCCAAGAANAATTGAGGAATTATTGTCTTAACGGTTTAGCAAANTTTAAGGTGCCAGCTNTCTTCCATTATCTTGATGAATTTCCAACCACGAAAAGTCCTAATGGTACTAAGATNCAACGAGCTAAACTAAGAGAAATNGCCGAGAGCGAAACAACAAATCAATAGTTTTCCTNNGAATAAATCATGCTGCNNCNCTTANTCNTTCTGCTCNAGATNNGACGAACTTNCCACAATANAAACTNCAGNCACTCAACTGATTGTTATTCTATGAAGCTCGCGCCTGTATCCTTCATAACCNCCTGTTGCATGATGNAAGACACTTCTATTATCCCACATNACCAACATNTTNTTGCGCCACTTATGCCGATACACAAATTGATCCCTGGACTGCCATCTAAAAAGCTCTTTCATCAGCGGTTTGGATTCTTGGTCGGTCATCCCCTCAAAGCCTGCAATGTAAGCATATGGAGCGCCAAAAATACCCGGCTTTCCTGTTTCCGGATGGTTTCGAAATAGCGGATGAGACTCTTTTTCATAGGCTTTATCTGAGGGCCGTATATCCATACTCCCCATACCTTCCTTGGTAGCATAAGTCCCAGTCCCCGGAGCATAGCCCAATTCCGCACTATGAATTGCAATTTTTCCCTCCAATTTCACTCTCAGATCAGCTGGCATTTCCCGAAAAGCTTTATGCTGATTCGCAAATAGGGTATCGCCCCCTTNTGGNGGAATATCCAAGCTATATAGAAAAGTCGCAGAAGGNGGGGACTCCTGAAAGCTCCAATCTGTATGCCAAATTTCAGCAAATATTGGACTGGTATCATCAGCTTCTCTAAGAACAGCGGCTATGTGATCGCTACCAGGTATGTGTCCAAAAAAGCTATCGTTACCGAATTGACCAAAATAAAGTGCAAAGCGCTCAAATTGTCGGCTGTTAAGGTACTGATCTGGAAAGGCAAGAACATGATGCTCTAACCAAGCGGACCTTAGCTCTCTCACTTCGCGCGGGAGAAGTGGCTTTGAAATATCTATCCCAGTGACTTCTGCTCCGCAAGCTTGATTTGTCGGGGACACGATGATCGTTGTACCCATTGGTCAGTACCCTTTTCTATTGAATTAAATAGCTGTGTTTCGTCTTTTTTGAACTTTCCTAATGCTTAGCATTAGACCAGATATTCTACTCCCGATGATGATAATCCTATTAAATCTATATTAGTCGCATTTAAACTATGGTCAGCGACAGCGATTCCCAATTCAGTAGCAGTCATTGAACCGCTATCGAGCAAGGCACCATATTCATCTAAAATAGATTGAGGTGCTGGTGAACCTACAAGATTCTCATATAGTGCTCCAACGACCGCCGCTCCTGTCGGATTCGAGCCAAAAACAACATCCATGGCAGCCTTCATGAGTACCTCATAAGACATTCCGTTGTCTAGGGCATGTAACCCGGCGCCGACATACTCTCTGTTTGTGACTGATACCTTCCCTAAAACAGCAGCCAAGAGTTTCACTGTCTTGCCCGCATTTCCGTCTAGGTCTAAAGCAATATATGTATCATTGAATTTTATCCGCTCAACGTTGCGCAAAGTATCCGTCTCATTGAGCAGGATCACGTTCCAGGCTGTCCCCAATTTAATATTCTGACCACTCGAACCATAGTCCACAAAACTGCTCAAACTTGCATCGACAAAGTTAACATCATAAATCGCCACATCTATTCCTGACGCGCCATCTATATTGTCGCTTCCCCTGCCACCCGTAATTCTATTGTTTGAGGAATTGCCTGTAATTGAGTCTGCTCCAGATCCACTGACTACATTCTCAATGACCGCTCCAAAAGCAATACTGATATTATTTTTCAACGACCAAACATTAAAGGGAATAGTGCTGTATGAACCGTCTTTTAAATTTATCGTACTATTCCCAGAAAATTCCGCAAAGCTGAGAGTATCGATTCCTCCCCCGTCCCAGATAAGTTTTATCTCTGGGGTAGCTGGATCAAATTTATAGATTGTGTCTCCATCGTTATACTCCAGGTTGGCTCCATAAAGGTGCTGTAATGCTGCAACATCATAAGCCATCGGTGTAGAGACGATAGCATACTCCTTGTCTTCAACGACAAACGTGGAAGCTCCGTCGGTAAGGTATTCTCCCGCCATAAGCGTATATTCTTTGAAGTTAATTTCATCAGGGAAAGGCTTGTTTTGATTATCATTAGGATGTTCCAATCCGAGCGCATGAAATATCTCATGATACATAATGTGAACATCACCAATGTTGGTTTGTGAACCGATATTTCCTTGTCCTGACGCCATCGGGAGTACACCGGTGGAAAAATCACCGTTTACGAACCATTTATTGAAGAAAACGTCACCACCACGAGGGTGAAGCGANACCGGGTCCGCTGTAGCAGCTATGCCNTCTCTATAATTCCCTTGCTCGTCGGTAATCGTATTCATCGCGAATCTTATTGTGCCGACACTGCCCGTATTTTTATCTTCGATAACTTCCACGAACGACACTTTAATGTACTTTTCAATTTCAGCAAGCGAGGCGCGGATATCTTCTTGCTGCTCGGCGTTAAATGCAATCGCTGAAATATCACCCACATCATCAGGGTAACTGTAGGGGACTTTGGATGCGCCGTCTTTCGCAAAGCTGTAGGAAATCGTTGTAACTGAACTATCTGAGTCTTGTTTGGTGAGAAAGGGATCACTAGCCCATCTAATCGGATCGCCATTATCGACATTCCACCCCCCACCGCCCATATTTAAAAGGGCATCGATGTAAGACACTCCAGAAAACGATTTTGTCGTGATTGTTTGTCCAGATTTTAGATAGGTTTGTTTATTAACTAATGCTGACATTCTGATTCGTTTCCCGGTATTTTCTTTAAAGTGGGTTCTCAGCTTTAAAGTTTACACCAGCGACATCGAGGCGACGATAGTAATACTTATTCGGAAATAAAAAAGATTTGGATATAGATTTGGCGCGTAGGGTTTTCGGGGCTAAACCTAATCTCATAGGCATGAATCTTGCTCATTTAATTTTTAGTGGGAACTTTTAATCGAAGTTTCCGCAGTCTGATATGTTAGCCACACTCTCTATTCGTTTGAGGACAAATGATTACAGGCTGTAACTGACATTTAAGCATGAGGCATATACTGAAAAAAAATGAAGGCAGTTTAAAATAAACGCACCAATATGAAACGATGTGATCTATAATAATGCGTGATAAAATACGGTAAATTTAATGAATAATTCTTTCCACGAGACAACGACTTTAACCCATCCAAGGTAACAAAAATGACTTCCAAATTATTATGCTCTCGAGCAGGGCGGTATACCCTTTTATTTGCGTCTATTGGTTTTGCCGCCAGTGTCGCGTCACAAGAATCAAGAATTGAAGAAATCATGGTCGTTGCAGAAAAACGCGATGAAAGTCTTCAAGACTTGTCTCAAGCGGTGACTGCGATAACCTCAGATGATTTAGAAACCAGAAATATCAATTCTTTTGTTGATTTGAGTGCACTTGCCCCAGGTCTAACCGTAGCCAAGAATGAAGGCTTTAAAACCGTCGTTTCAATACGGGGAGTAGGTAACGAGACCAATCAAAACGCAATTGCAGCACCATCGGTTGCGTATCATATGGATGGTATTTTTATTGCTTCTCCGTTTTCATTGCAAACTGATTTTATAGATGTCGAGCGAATAGAGGTTTTACGGGGTCCGCAAGGCACGCTGTTTGGTCAAAATTCTACCGGAGGTGCCATTAATGTCATTAGTAAGGCTCCCTCAACTGATGAACTTGAGGGTAAAACTGATTTAACAGTTGGAAACTATGGACTCACGAAGACTCGCGGGTCGATTAATTTGCCTCTCTCTGACTCGGTTGCGACAAGAACTTCAATTTCTGTAACCAAGCGGGACGGATTTACTGACAATATCTTCAATGGTCAGGAGCTAGACGATGCTGACCATTTAAGTTTCAGAACCGACTGGTTGTTTGAAACTAGTGAAAACAGCAGTATACGCGTGTTTGCTCAATATTTTGATGCCGACAATAACGGAGCGGCAATGAAGGGCTTTTACGACACCACCCCGGACGAGAGGGAATTATCCCAGAACACGCTATCGAAGTACGAACTTGAGTCTACGGTATTTGGCGCTATTGGAGAGGCAGACCTCGGATTTGCTAGTTTGAAGGCCTTGGCTAGTTGGCAGGAAGATGACATTTATGTAATCCGGGATAACGATCGGCATAATCTTTTCCATGATCCCTCCTCGGTCTCGGCAAACGCACCTTTTTACGTGGGCGTAGAATTTAACCCAGAAAGTCAGATACAAGAGACTAAAACTTTTGAGGTAAATCTAATTTCTAATGAGCCATGGCGAGGGTCTTTCGATTGGATTGTGGGAGCATTCTACATGGACCAAGACGTAGAAGGTCACATTCGCGAATTCCTGGATGATAACTTTAATGGGGTATATGACGGGACGTTCACCGATCCGTACTTTAATACGAGTTACGCCAACATGTTCCCTGCATCAATGTTACCTGCTGGTTTAACAGCTGGCGCTATTCCTGGCGGTAGCGGCGACTGGGGCTTCATGTCGGATAATTATCCGACGCGAGAGTCATACTCTGTATACGGACAGACAACATATAACGCGGCTGACAATCTTAGATTGATAGCGGGAGCCAGATACACTGACGACTCGGTAGACAGCTACGTTAACAACTTTTTTGGTGGACAGATCGGAAACTTAGAAAAAACTTCTACTGAGACAACTGGTCGAGTAGCAGTAGAGTATGACATCGATGAAGATACTATGATCTACGCCTCCTTCACACGAGGCTTTAAACCCGGAGGAAGCAATCTTACTTATGGGTATACCGAAGCCGAAGACGCTGCTATGGGTAATGCTATTGCCCCACCTCTGGTTTTGCCAATTTTTGACAGCGAGTCAATTGCAGCTTTTGAAGCTGGCTTAAAAACCGATTTGATTGATGGAAGATTAAGAGCAAACATAGCTGCTTTTTTCTATGAATATGAAGACCTTCAATTCCAAGCAACAGATCCAGATGTATTTCGAGGCGGTGTAGCTAATATACCCGAGGCCGAGATGAAAGGCGTAGAGCTCGAGTTAATTGGGATAATTTCAGATTCAATTACTTTCGACTTAAGGGCGGCTCATTTAGACTCAGAAGTTACAAAGAATTTTGATACGCTGGATAATGTAAAAGCGAACTCAACCATACCTGCCCCACCTTGGTGTAGCCCTGTTGGATATTTGGGATTTTGTTATGAAGACTTACGCTACCAAAATAGAGAGAATATAAAAGGCAACGAGTTGGCTAAAAGCCCCGATCTAACTGCCAGTGCCAGTCTGCGATATCAGACCAATCTGTCATCGGGCAACTCGTTNTTCGGTAGCATTGATTACGTNCATCGAGGTGAATTTCAACAACGGGTCATCAATCACCCTCTCATTGACTCCGTGGACGATTACAATGTGTTGAATTTAACAGCAGGAATCGACTTCGCAAACGGTGCATGGGGTTTTGACTTGATGGTCTTTAACGCGACGAACGAGGACGGAATAAATTCAGCGATGACCGACGTGTTCGGTGTCAATGCNACTGGACTAGAATTCATTCCACCTCGCCAGATAATGGGCAGNATAAGCTACACNTTCTGAAAAAATACGGATCTAAATTGCAGCNGCTACTTTTTCTTGTATGCGGNAGACGATCAAATAAAGACATATCTCAGAGCAAAAAGGACAGCAAGGAACCAAGCGGCAGTAGTCACTTGGTGCCTCTGTCCNGTNAATACTTTGATAATGACGTAACTCATGAAACCNAAAGCGATCCCGTCCGCAATCGAGAATGACAACGGAATCATTGACACTGTTATTAACGCTGGCACNAGCTCAGTCTGGTCAGACCATTCAAGTTTCTCTAATCCACTCAACATAATCATNGCCACATAGATTAGAGCTCCGGCAGTTGCATAGGCTGGAATAATACTAGCAAGCGGCGAAATAAAGATCGCCAAGCAGAAAAAACAGCCAACAAAAACCGCCGTGAGTCCAGACCGACCCCCCGCAGACACACCAGCGGAGCTCTCGACATAACTTGTGACTGGCGCACAACCTACGAATGTTCCGACAATACTGGAGGTACTATCAGCCTTCAAAGCACGATCAAGATTTTCAATTTTACCTTCCGGGTTGACTAGGTTTGCTGAGGTCGCCACTGCCAGTAAAGTACCTGCTGTATCAAATAGATTTACAAATAAAAATGTTAGGACCACGCTTACCATACCTACATTTACTGCGCTGTTGAAATCTAACTCGAAGAGAACTGGAGCGATACTAGGCGGAGCTGATACGATACCAGAGAATTCAACCTTGTTGGCTAAGATAGAAATCAAAGTTATTGCTATAATTCCTAACATAATAGCACCAGGTACCTTTCTTATAGAGAGCACTGTGATGATCAAAAATCCGAGTAACCCTAGGTAAGGCTCTGCCTTTGTCAGATCCCCCAGTGACAAGTAGTTCACTGGATTTGAAATTATAATCCCACTGCTTTTGAGCCCGATAAATCCAATAAATAGTCCAATACCCGCACCCATTGAAATGCGCAAACTTGATGGGATACTTTCCAGTATCCAGCGACGAAGGGGCGTCACACTAATTATCAAGAAAAGAATTCCAGCCATAAAAACCGCACTCAAAGCAACTTCCCAGCTGTATCCCATCTCACCAACGACAGTGTATGCAAAGAAGGCGTTGAGGCCCATACCAGG
>PAWK01000008.1 GCA_002714195.1 Gammaproteobacteria bacterium
GGCGAAGATGGGCTTACTCAGAAATCTAAAAAGGTTTTAGGTGAGCTCATTGAGAGGGCAGAAACGACTGCCGGTACTCAAGAAGAGAAACTTATGTTTGTTCATGCTGCCATCGTTACTACTTTTGCTTGGGATTTTGAGGGAAAAGTATTTAACACAAAGGATGTGTATGAGGCATTCCAATCGCCGACTCATTTTGATGCTATATTCAAATCCAATTGGTACTCCTCAAAGATGCAGGAAATTCAAGACAAGTTGGATAGCTGGGTATCTTTCAATCAAAAACTGTAAAGCTTAGATGATCAACTTACTCCGCAGAATCAGTATCTATGTCTTCGTCTTCCCCTGACTTTTCCTTCTGGATTCGCTGATAAATTTCTTCTCTATGAACTGCAACATCTTTTGGGGCATTTACGCCAATTCTTACCTGATTACCTTTTACCCCCAAAACCGTAATCGTAACGTCATCCCCCACCATTAAAGTTTCACCGATACGACGCGTCAGTATTAACATTGACTTCCTCCTTAAACCATTCCGTAGTATTCCACCAGCTCAAGTATCTCTCTATAATTCCTGATTGCCAATAGTTTTTGGTATTTTTTNCAGTNAAGCTCNAAAAGTATTTAGTTTTTTGTCTGCATACTTCNACTGTCAGANTTTGGATCGCCAAGGTCNAATGCATCATGTAAAGANCTCACAGCCAATTCCAAATACTTCTCTTCGATTACAACAGAAATCTTTATCTCCGAAGTTGTAATTATTTGTATGTTGATACCTTCGTTAGCCAGTGTCTTAAACATCTGACTCGCAATTCCTGCATGNGATCTCATTCCCACCCCAACTAAAGACACTTTACAAACGTCCTTATCGAGCGCTACTTTTTTTGCTTTTAATTCTGTTGCTATTAAATTGAGAATCTTGTGCGCTTTTTCACTTTCGGCTCGCTTCACTGTAAAAGAGATATCATTCGACCCATCTGCCGCAGCGCTCTGCACAATGACATCAACCTCAATACCCTCCTCGCTGACTGGACCGATCACTTTATAAGCGATACCTGGAATATCTGGCACACCGGAAACATTCAATTTTGCCTCATCTCGCTCAAAAGCAATTCCAGCGATAGCTGGCTCCTCCATACTAGAACCTCCCTCTACATTAATAAGGGTCCCTGAACCCTCTTCAAATGTTGATAACACTCTCAGCGGTACTTTATATTTTCCAGCAAACTCCACTGCNCGGATTTGTAGCACCTTTGCGCCTAAACTTGAAAGCTCAAGCATTTCCTCAAAGGTAATATTTGACAACAATCTCGCATCTGCAACAAGTCTTGGATCTGTTGTATAAACGCCCTTGACGTCCGTATAAATTTGGCACTCATCAGCATTCAACGCCGCAGCTAATGCTACCGCGGTTGTATCCGACCCACCTCTGCCTAATGTCGTTATATTCCCATTAGAATCCACACCTTGAAATCCCGCAACCACCACCACCCTGCCAGCTGCAATCTCATTGGAAATAAATGATGTCTCAATTTCTTTAATTCGAGCTTTAGTATGGAAGCTATCAGTTAAAATCTTAACTTGCCCGCCCGTACATGACACAGCTTTATAACCCGCAGACTCCATAGCCATCGCAAGTAGCGCAATCGTTACTTGCTCACCCGTAGATAGAAGTACATCCATCTCCCGTGGATTAGGCTGAGAGGTAGTCTCTTGGGCTAGTGCGGTTAAGCGGTTAGTCTCGCCACTCATTGCCGAAACTACCACAACAACATCGTGTCCCTTATCTCGAAACTCCCCAACCTTTTCGACGACACCCAATATTCGCTCTATTGAGCCGACGGAAGTACCACCAAATTTCTGGACAATCAATGCCATAATTAAAGTTTAGCCTTGACCCACGCCTCAACACTATCTAATGCTTTAGGAAGAGAAGAGCAATCCGTTCCTCCCGCCATCGCCATATCAGGCCGACCTCCACCTTTCCCCCCTATCTGTTCAGCAATCATATTTACCAGTTGACCTGCCTTTATTTTCTCGGTCAAATCTTTGCTCACGCCGACAACTAAACTAACTTTATCTTCACTTACCGCTGCTAAAACGATAACCGAGGTACCCAATTTATTTTTCAACTGATCAACTGAATCCCGTAACGATTTAGAGCTAAACCCATCCACTTTAGTAACTAATAGTTTCACATTGCCAATATCAATTGCTTGTTCTACCAATTCATTACCTGCACTTTTAGCAATTTTTGATTTAAGAACATCAACCTCTTTCTCTAAAACACGGTTAGCATCATTAATCTGTTTCACTTTTGAAACTAAATCTTGTGGCCCCGACCTAACCAATGCACCAAGCTCTTTTATAACCTGTTCTCTTTCTCGGACAAATTCGCAAGCTCCATTTCCGGTAACAGCTTCTATCCTCCTGACCCCTGCTGAAATCCCTGTCTCACTGACGATTTTGAAAAACCCTATATCTCCTGTTCTATTGACATGACAGCCCCCACAGAACTCAACAGAGAACTCTCCACCCATTGTGACAACTCTTACATGGTCTCCATACTTTTCTCCAAAAAGAGCAATTGCACCGCTGTCTTTTGCTCTCTGTATTGGCATAACTTCTTTTTCTACTTTGGAATTCGCCAGGATTTGTTGATTTACTTGTATCTCTATGGCCTCTAATTCTATTTCTGTTAACGCTTTAGGATGAGAGAAATCAAACCTCAACTTTTCTGAATCAACCAAGGAGCCTTTCTGAGAAACATGCTTACCTAAGATATCCCTCAAAGCCGCATGCATAAGATGAGTAGCTGAGTGATTTAATGTGATCGCTTGTCTTTCTGTATCTGCAACCTTCGCCTCAACCAAATCATTGGTTTTCCAATCGCCTTTATCCAAAATACCCCGATGAACATGGATGTTTCCTTGTTTTTGGGTATCGAGAACATTAAATTGGCCTCTATCGTTGCGCAAAAAACCCTGATCACCAATCTGGCCCCCTGATTCTGCGTAAAACGGACTTTGATCTAACAGCAAATAAACCTCCTCATTAGCGGGAACTTTATCCAGTTTTTCGCCGTTACGTGCAAATATTTCTACAATTTTTCCTCTACCGTCCAAAGAATCATAACCCGTAAACTCAGTGGCTAGCGACGAGTCTATGTCTAGTTTTTCGCTAATTCCAAAGCTGCTAGCAGCTCTTGCTGAACTTCTTTGTTGATCCATTGAGGCTTGAAAACCGTCCATATCAATTTTCAAATTACGCCCTCGAGCGACATCTGCGGTCAGGTCGACGGGAAANCCATAAGTGTCGTAGAGTTGNAAAACTGTTTCCCCNGGCAGCATATCTCCCTTTATATTTNCAATCTCCCGCTCAAGAATTGTCATTCCATTATCNAGTGTCCTGGCAAATTGCTCCTCTTCTTCTCTTAGTACTGTTTCAATAAATTGTTTTTTTTCAGTTAATTCAGGGTATGCCTGTCCCATTACTTCGCATAAGGTTCCAGTCAATCGATAAAAAAATGAGTNCTTGACTCCTAGTTGGTGCCCGTGCCTAACCGCTCGCCTAATGATTCGTCTCAGTACATATCCTCGCCCTTCATTAGACGGTAACACGCCGTCAACTATCAAAAACGCACACGAACGAATATGGTCTGCGATCACATTTAGAGAAGAGTTAGTCAACTCTTTTGATTTAGTAATCTTTGTTACGTCTTTTAATAGTGACTGAAAAAGATCTATTTCATAGTTGCTGTGCACGTTTTGAAGGACCGCGGCCAGCCTCTCTAGGCCTGCTCCTGTGTCTACAGATGGCTTAGGTAAAGATGTCATTGAGCCATCTGACTTTCGCTCAAATTGCATGAATACTAAATTCCAGATTTCAATATAACGATCACCATCTTCATCCGGGGACCCTGGCGGTCCGCCAGGAACCCCTGGGCCATGATCATAGAAAATTTCCGAGCACGGACCGCAAGGTCCCGTGTCACCCATCGCCCAAAAATTGTCCTTTTCACCTAACCTTGAAAATCTTTTCGCATCAACATTAACTTCATTTAACCAAATTGCGGCAGCCTCATCATCATCCTCAAAAACTGTAACCCATAATTTTTCAGGCGGCAGCTTTAACTCCACTGTCAAAAATTCCCAGGCAAATTGAATTGCCTCTCGCTTAAAATAATCTCCGAATGAAAAATTGCCTAACATCTCAAAAAATGTATGATGTCGTGCCGTATAACCNACATTCTCTAGATCGTTATGTTTACCTCCAGCACGCACACACTTCTGTGAAGTAGTTGCTCGCGAATAGCCTCTCTTTTCATCTCCAAGAAACACTTCTTTAAATTGAACCATACCTGCATTAGTAAACAATAAAGTTGGATCGTTTGCAGGCACCAAAGGGCTACTCGCGACGACTTGATGATCGCGGGCGGCAAAAAATTCCAGAAACTTTGTTCTAATCTCTGCGCTTTTCATATTTTCCATTGCTTAAGCAGACTTAATAAGTCAGTCATTAGGTGCGAAAAAGAGCAAAATTATAACGCTTACCGTACTGAATTTGCAGGGTTTTTTACGTAACCTTTAATTTAGATTTTGATAAATTCACTAATCAACCGTAGCCCGAAGCTTTCCATCACTTGAAAGCATTACAGCAATCGGTCGTGTTTGCGGGAAATGGCTGAGGATAATCGTTATGATAATTAAAAATGGCACGCACAAAAACATACCCGGGATATCCCAGATGTAGCCCCATAAAGCTAAATTCAACAAAATCACAATAGGGCTGAGATTGAAAGAAGAGCCTGTCAATCGAGGTTCTAATATATTTCCTATACAAATCTGAATTAGACCAATACCACTCAATACAATTAGAAAAAGGGTATAACCATCTGATTGAGCAAAGGCGATAAGCGCCGGGAAAATTGTAGCAACTATTGAACCGACCGTTGGGATGAAATTGAGTAAAAATATAATCAACCCCCAAACACCAGCAAAATCAACTTCCATAAAACGTAAAAAGGTATAACTTAAAATTCCCGTNAAAGAACTTGTAAAAACTTTGATGATTACGTATTTNTGGATATCGTCTCTTATACGATCAATTAATTTTTTTATGTCCTNCTCTCTTGTTGGGTCCGACACCAATGCTGAAAGCTTTTTANTAAAATGGCCTTGTTCTAGAAACAAGAATCCCAAATAAATCAAGATAAGTCCTCCGCTGGCAAGAATGCTNGTTAGTGAGGTCGCAATAGATCTTGCGTACGCAGGGATATCAATCCAGTTAGACAATAATTGGCCAANCCCTTGTCGCTCAAATTCATCAGTGTCAACGAAAGAAAGAGATTCTAACCTAGCGTTCAAATTTTGCTGATAAACCGGCGCTATCTCCAAGACATCATCGACTGTTGAACTTAAAAAGTTTATTACCAGCCAAGCCANNCCTATAAACGTAAAAAAAGAAGCAATCAAACAAATTNGTCTTGGAAACTGAAAGTGACCGATCGAAACACGAGCAAACGCGCTACCAAGTGTTAGTATTAAATACCAAAGTGCGATAGCTATCACCAAAGGCAAAAGNANATCTTTNCCTATATAAAGTAAATAAAAAGTCAANACCACAAAGATCACAGCAGCCAGGTAATTAAGAATTTTCATACGGATAGGACCCCGCTAACGATAATATTTTTAGCTATCGGCCAAAGCCTTTCTAAATCAATTATTTCAAACAGGTCGATGTTACCTTAAATTCAAAGTACTCGATATCATTGAACATAAGACTGTCTGCATATCTCAATAGACAAGTATTAGCTCAGAACACANCGCAATGGAGCACAAAAATGGTAACCAAATAACTCATTAAACTGGCCAATCGGGAGGGCGGAAAAGACAATATCTCTTTGATATTGACGCATGTGGAAGCCAACTAACGCAGCAATTAATCCTAAAAAATTGGTTCCAATACTGATAGCCAATCGCCATTTTAGCACCGAGTTTACAGTATCTATTGTATCTAGCCTCCCAGTCCTATAATCTTCATACCCCCTACACCATGTATTTGTGAATAGTACGTTAAAAATAGTATAAAAATTAAACAGTTAGCTAGCTAAATTTTATCGAGCTTAGAATCATAGGAGAACCCGGATGTTAACAAGAAAAAAAGCGATTTCATTCCTGGCAACGACACTACTAGCCTTCATGGCATCACCCGTTTCCTTCAGCCAGCAAGGCACAAGTGTGTATGACGGTGACTGGCCATCATGGGCTGGCAGCTCGAATGCGAGTCGCTATTCTCCGTTAGATCAAATAACTGCAGAGAACGTCAACGACTTAGAAATTGCCTGGCGTTGGTCTACTCAAGGNTTTGGCCCNGGAACAGACTTCGTTAACCCTTCTACTCCTTTAGAAGTAAACGGCGTGCTCTATGCTAANGTTGGAACCACGCGAAATGTCGTGGCTCTTGATGCGACTAGCGGACAAGTCCTGTGGATGTTTCGTTATGATGAGGGAACCAGATTTGATGAAGCACCNAGGAAGGGTGCTGGACGCGGAGTTGCCTACTACAACAACGGAAGCAAATCCAGAATCTTTGATATCTCCCCTGGCTATCAACTTGTGTCACTAGATCCTGAAACTGGAATTCCTGATCCAAGTTTTGGAGAGGATGGTCTTGTGGATCTTTATGTGGGTGTCCGAAATGGTGACGACCCTAGATACCCTCACCCTGATATTGGAATCTCAGCACCCCCGTTTATTATGAATGACGTGATTGTTGTTGGTGCTGCCCATCGAACCGGCGGAAGACCTCGCTCCAAACTGAACACTAAAGGAGATATTCGCGGCTTCGATGTCCACACAGGCGAATTATTATGGACCTTCCACACTATTCCCGAAAGAGGGGAATACGGATATGAATCTTGGATAAGCGGAAACGATATTACCGGCAACTCCGGAGTATGGGCTGCGATTTCAGGTGACCCGGAGCTTGGTCATGTCTACCTTCCCGTCGAAGACCCAACTGGAGACTACTATGGAGGAGACAGACACGGTGATAATCTATTTTCTAGCGGCCTCGTTGCTGTAGATGTAAAAACTGGTGAAAGGCAGTGGCACTTTCAATTCATCCATCACGACATATGGGACTGGGATATCCCATCGCCTCCAATTATCGCTGACTTGCCAAACGGTCGTAAAGTAGTTATGTCAGTAACAAAGCAGGCATGGGTTTATGCTTTTGACAGAGCTACAGGTGAGCCAATATGGCCAATCGTAGAGAGACCAGTTCCAACCGGTGACGTCCCAAATGAGTGGTACTCGCCAACTCAGCCCTTCCCAACGAGACCTGCAGCTTTCGATCGACAAGGCTTTACTGAGGACGACTTAATAGACTGGACTCCGGAGATAAAAGCATTGGCTCTGGAGTCAATTCAAGACTTCCGACTTAGCTCCTCAATATTTTCGCCTCCNTCATTGCAAGATGCGCCTGATGGAACACGCGGCTTATTGTCTTTACCTTCTTCAACTGGTGGGTCAAATTGGGAAAGCTCTGCGTTTGACCCTGAGACTGGTATTCTCTACGTACCCTCTCGCACTCAACTGCAAGTTTTAGCGCTTGCTAAAAATCCTGATTCAGATATCGACCTNAGTCAAGGCTTTGGCGTGCGCGCACCTCGAGTCCAGGGTCTCCAGATCGTGAAGCCTCCTTATGGAAGAGTGACCGCTATCGATATGAACACGGGTGATCATTTATGGATGATTGCCAATGCCGACACTCCAGACAATATCAAAAACCATCGCCTTTTAGAGGGTGTGGATATACCCCGAACAGGNATCCCGACTCGGGCAGGTGTGTTGTTGACCAAAGAGCTTTTATTCGTGGCTGAGGGAACAGGTGGCGTAGGAGCCAGCCCTATCTTCCGTGCTGTCGATAAAGCTACAGGCGAAATCGTTGCGGAAATTGACCTACCTGCAAATCAAGGAGGCATACCTTTCACTTACGAAGCAGATGGAAAACAGTACGTAGCGATGTTTGTGACCAGCGGCAGCAGTGCGGCTGAGCTCGTCGCCTACGCATTACCCTAAAATTCAAAGTGGCCAGAAAGTCCAAATCTTCGGACTTTCTGGTACACTTTTTTCGCTTCCAAACTATCTTTTATCAGGCTTTAACCACGAAGCAGAATTCACAAATTCATCATTTGGAACGTTCAGTTTTTCTAGTCGACCATTGACCGCATTTAAAACATCATCACCGTAGAGGTCAATATCCGACATAGCCTTCCAAAATCTATACCCGCCGGGTGTGCTCATATGTCCCACAAACGCGTCCATTACATATCTCAAATTGTCCTCGGTCTCTAGACCTTCTGCGTGTAGCTTAATCAGCATATCCAACTGATTCCCCATGGCAAAAAAAACCATCACAGCCTTNGCCTTTCTGTCCGGGGCCATATCTTCATAGTTATGTATAAACTCTCGATATTCGGAACTATGTTCACCCATATAGAACATCATGTCCTGCCAAATGTGCCTTTGTTCACGCTGTGACGCTGCGAGGGCTAGACGATTCGATGTNCGAGTTTGCATACCCAAGAAAACTAAAGAAATGATTACTCCAACTCCGCCAAGAAATTCACCCCAAATCGCTAATAACTCCATATCTAATCTCCGATGTATTTTGGATTACAAAAGTACAGACTTTNAAAAACTATTTGAATCGTGATCTATAAAAGCTAAAGAAATTACTCAAATTTGAGTAAGAATATTACTGAAGATAACAGACAAGTGTTGTAAGAAGAGATCGTTTCTTTAGTTAGATTGACTCAAAAGCCTCAGCTAATATCCCTGGCGTGAGAATTTGTGGGAGTATAATTGGCTGCTGCGAAATATCACTCGGATAAAGAACGTAAAGAGGCACTGAGGGGCGCTTGAACTCTTCAAGAATAGCAGTTATCTCAGGATCCTCATTTGTCCAATCGCCTTTCATATAGGTGATATCGTTATCGTCCATAGCTTTTTGGACCCGATCCGTGCTCAGTGAGGTCTGTTCATTGGCCAAACATGTAATGCACCAGGCTGCCGTCATATTAACGAAAACGGGCTTACCCTCAGACCGCAGTTGGTCCAATCTCGCAGTGCTAAATACTTCATAATTCTGCGAAGAGTTCCCCTCAGAATCTATAGCACTAGTCTCTGTCCCTTGGCCAATTGATTGCATGAACGACGTTTGGGTCAGATAAACAGCAACTGCAATCGTGCCCAAACCAAACGCGTAATTAAAGACCCTAGTCACTGAACCCATATTTAGACGACGTTGATATAACCAAGCTGAGAGCGCAAACAGAATGCATACACCCAGGACAAGCGACATCCCCATGACACCAACCTGATTACCTAAGACCCACAAAAAGAAAAGAGCAGAAGCATAAAGCGGAAAGGCCATAAATTGCTTGAAAGTTTCCATCCAAGAACCTGGCTTGGGNAAGTACTTAAAAAGCGCCGGTGTGAAGGAAAGAATAAGAATAGGTAACGCCATACCGAAACCCAATGAAATAAACACTAACATCGCAACTAACCAGGACTGCGAGAGAGCGAACCCGATAGCAGGACCCATAAAAGGCGCCGTACACGGAGTAGCAACAGTTGTTGCTAGAACCCCTGTAAAAAACGATCCTTTGTATCCACCTTGGGAGGTTAGTTCGCTCCCAGCTCCCATTAAGCTGGTACCGATTTCAAAAACACCAGATAGGCTCAATGCCATCAAGAAAAATACATAGACAATGAATGCAAGAAACCAAGGTTGCTGAAACTGAAATGCCCAACCAACCGCCTCTCCTCCGGCTCTCAACAAAATTAACACGCTCGCCAATGCAACGAACGCTGAAATGACTCCTAAGGTGTAAACAATGCCATCCATACGCTGTTTTGATTGAGATTCACCGATATTTCTAGTAAAGCTTAACGCCTTAATCGAAAGAACAGGGAACACGCAGGGCATTAAATTGAGTATCATGCCGCCAAGTAAAGCAAAAAACATGTAGAGGAGAAGATCGCCCCCACCTTCTTCAATATCAGGATTATTCGAGATTGATGCCATCGGAGTAATCGTTGTCAGATTTGCATCTGTCGCAGGATTTACGAAATCGTACGCCACCCTCTCACCCAAATCGTTCTCTAAAACAAGGACTCCATAGATATCAGTTAAGTCTTCAAGCATTCGCCTTGGCTGCTGATGAGTAATCTGCAGCAAACTCTGCTCGATACTCACATCTCTGAGTGGGCCTGGCTTAATCACACGTCTCTGTTCTGGGAAAAACCAAGCCTCAGAATAATTTGAAAATAAAGCCTCAGGTGAATCAAATCCCAAACTTATGCGCTCTCCCGCCACAGCAATTATAGATTTAATGTTGTGGTCGGTTGTTGGTAAATTTTCCCTAGCAGTAGCAAACAACTGTGTTGCATTCGCATTTAACTCAGAGAAATCTCCGACTGGCAATCTAATACTCAATCTCTGCTCACCCGGAATACAAATCTGCTCACACACATTCCAAAAAGCTAAGGTGCTAATCTCTACACTTTCTCCCTCAAAATCTTCTGGAATCGTAATTTTTACAGGCAGGATGATTTCTTCTTCATAACCGAAGTTAACTAAGTCAGTCTCGTAGAAAGGTAACCAATGAGGTGCTGGCCATTGAATATCTCCGATTAGTGTCCCTTCGGGAGCAGTCCAATCGCTCAGATCAGTCGGTTCTCCGCTATCTCCACCCATTTTCCAATAAGTATGCCAAAGGTCAGCAGGCTCCAGCCTTAGGCCGAGCCAAGTGGCTTCACCAGGGATAATATTTGTAGTTTCAGCCATGAGTTCCACTTCAATACTGTGATCCCAGGCAATACTCGATAGCTGNGGTCTAATGTCATAAGCNGTCCAGCTTCCATTGTCGTCGANTAATTTAAGAGTACCCTCAAGCTCGTTTAAATCTTCGGGATATCGGCGATGCTGCTCAGTTGAAATTTGTATACGATTCCCGTCAAGCATAACTTTTCTGTACGGTGCATATTTCATCACTCGACGTTCAGTTGGGAAAAAATACGCTTCATCTACGCCATCAAACTCCCCTTCCAAAGAGGTGATCATGATATTCACTTTCTCATCATGCGCGTTAAATTTCGCTATCAATTGATGCTCGCTTTGAGGAGTTGGAGTCAGAGCTCTTGCTTCGGCGAACCCCTCTTCCCATCGTGGGTCAATTTCGAAAGAATTTGNAACGGGTAGCGAGAGTGCAAAAGTAGCATCGCCAGGAATACAAATTTCCTCACAAACTTGCCAGTCAACCGTCGCGCGAAGATCGAACGTACTTCCGCTGAAATCGTTGGGTACTTTGACGGGTAGCGGTAAAAATACCTCTCGCTCGTANGTAAAAGTGACCAANTCGCTTCCAAGGAANGGCGTCCACTCTGGAATNGGCCAAACGATATCCCCGACAACGGAACCCTCAGGGATTTCCCAATCACTAACATAGGTGGCAACTCCACTATCACCNCCAAACTTCCAATAAGTATGCCAGTGCTCAATTGGATCAAGCCGAATTCCTAACCAAAAGGTTTCCCCAGGAACGACTGTCGTCGTTTCTGAAACCAAGTCCACCTCTATTTGATCGGTCTTATGCGTCTGACCCGAACTGACNGCGGCCNAAGCAAAAATACCTATAAATATCAGTAATTTGCTAAATTTTTCTNCCATAAATCACTCAATTTTAAGGAACTTGAGATCTCATCGAGATTCGAAATCNNTTACTGGNCCAAAAGGTAGCAAATTAGCCCTTTTGTGTCATGCCAAATAGCGTAAGGTTTTCGGCACTTTATTCCAAAATCTATAGCAAAAACTTGCAGTTCAGAGAATGTTCAGAATATGTTCGACCATTAACTGGAGACTGATATTTCCCTGAAAATGATTAGTTTCCAGACGGTATGCNATCTCTATCTCTTTTGAACCCTCTACTGGCCAATNACTGGGTTCGACATTGAATGCTATTGCGTCAAGTATACAACATGGATCAGCCACTGGACTTAGAACCATCTTAAGATGATTTTTCCCAACCTTTTTATACTCAACTAGCCTAAATGTGTCATCAAATAGCGGTTCTGAGAACTCTTGACCCCAAGGCCCAGCAGCTTCTATTAAATTAGCCACTTCTAANGTTAACCACTTTGGCTCTATACTCCCGTCACTNAGGACTTTAGATTGCAGCTGTTCTTCATTAAGCAGTCTATTTGCTTCTCCCAAGAATGCTTTTTCGAACGCTTCAAAATCTTGTCTTTTAAGACTTAACCCTGCAGCCATTGCGTGCCCNCCAAACTTGTCAATTAANCCGGGNTTTTTGGTCGCNACTATATCCAACGCGTCACGAATGTGAAATCCTTTNATGGAACGGGCCGAACCCTTNATCTCCTGACTTTCATCCACTTTCGCAAATGCAATCGAAGGTCTATGGTACTTATCCTTAATTCGTGAGGCTATGATTCCTACGATTCCTTGATGCCAACGCTCATCAAAAAGGCAAAGAGCATTTGGTAGATCCTTGCCCTGTCCAGAAATTCCATCTAAAGCCTGCCAAGCTTGTTCACGCATATCAGCTTCTATTTTTTTCCTGTCTCTATTAATACCATCCAAAGCGAGCGCCAACTGATAAGCCTCACTATCCGAGGCACTCAATAGGCATTCGATACCCGTCGACATATCTTCTAATCGGCCAGCGGCATTTAAGCGAGGTGCTAGCCCAAAACCGATATCACTTGCTTTCAAACGAACTCCTTCACGATTTGATACAGTTATAAGAGCATCAATACCTGGTCGGGTTTTTCCTTTCCTAATTCGTTTAAGCCCCTCATCAACTAGTATACGGTTATTTCTATCTAACGGAACAACATCTGCAATCGTCCCGAGTGCAACCAAATCAAGTTGATCCGCAAGGTTTGGTTCATCCAAGCCTGATTTTTCAAACCAGCCAAGTGCCCTTAGACGACCACGCAAAGCCAGCATCAGGTAAAAAATTACCCCGACGCCAGCAATACATTTACTCGGAAACTCGCACCCTGGCTGATTCGGGTTAAGTATTGCTTGAGCGGCAGGAAGGACACTTGGCGCAATATGATGGTCTGTGATTATGACCGAAATTCCTGCAGCATTCGCGGTAGCTACTCCCTCTACACTTGAAATGCCATTGTCGACGGTAATGATAAGGTCAGGGTTTTTTAATTTTCCTAGTTCAACGATTTCCGATGTTAANCCATAGCCATACTCAAATCTGTTTGGCACCACGTAATCAATTTGCCTTAGTCCNAACTTCCTCAAACAGTTGATAGCTAATACACAACTAGTGGCCCCATCCGCATCAAAATCAGCGACAATCAACACGCGCTCTTGTTTCTCTAAAGCATTGATCAGCAAACTTACTGCATCATCGATACCTTTAAATTTTTCTGGGGTCAATAAATTGTTAAGGCCAAGTTCTATCTCGCTAACATCAGAGATTGGACGTCGCTTAAAAATTTTTTGGATTAGAGGATGAACCGATTTCTTGAAGCTGAGGTTTTCATTTGAGGGCCTTCGATAAACTTCTGACATTGGAACTCTACGAGTGTTTTCGAATAAATGCAGTTACCGCAGATAGTTCATTTGGCAGGACGGTATAGCGCTCTTCTCTGTTGAACAGATCCTTAAGATGTCCAGGCAAGTCAGGCTTATTTAGACCGGCAGCCTGGATGGCTTCACTAAATTTTGCCGGATGTGCCGTCGCCAGTGTAACGATCGGAGAACTAGAATTTTCAACACAATCTCGCCCGGATTTAACGCCCACCGCAGTGTGGGGATCTACTAAAACTGAAGTTTTCGTAAACAATTCATTAATGACATCGCAGGTAGTATTGTCATCAACACTAGAGCTATCAAAACAAGCCTTCATCTGAGTCCACTGTTCTGAAGTTACACTTAACACTTCTTTATTAGAATTTTCCATAAAATCGCTCAAAACAGCAGCATTCTTTGAAAATAGATCATAGAGATAACGTTCAAAGTTTGAGGAAACCAATATATCCATACTGGGTGAAAAAGTTTTACTCAGCTTCGATTTGGAATAATTATTGCGACTAATAAAACGATGAAGGATGTCATTTTTATTTGTTGCAACTATCAATCGGTCGATTGGCAAACCCATACATTTTGCCAAATAACCAGCATAGATATCTCCGAAGTTTCCAGTTGGCACCGAAAACGAAACTCTCTTATCTGGAGCATCCAATTTTAACGCTGCATAGAAGTAATACACTATTTGCATTAGTATTCGCGCCCAGTTAATTGAGTTTACGGCTACAAGGCTTTTGCCAGCTGGTAGAAAAGTCTGGTCAGCGAAAGCGGCTTTAACGATTCTCTGACAGTCGTCAAAATTACCTTCAATTGCGATATTAAAAACGTTCTCTCCAGGCACTGTGGTCATTTGCTTTCGCTGGACATCAGAGACTCTCTCGAACGGATGCAAAATATAAATCTCCACTCGCTCCGAATGGCGACAACCTTCAAGCGCTGCTGAACCAGTATCTCCAGAGGTTGCTCCAAGAATTACTACCTGTTGATCATTCTTAACTAACACATAATCTAAAAGCCTTCCGAGAACCTGTAGTGCAAAATCTTTGAAAGCCAAAGTTGGCCCGTGGTATAGCTCTAAGAGATATTCATTTTCAGATAACTTCGTCATCGGAGCGACTTCAGGGTGATCGAATGCAGCGTAACTCTCTTCTATAATTGCTTTCAGTTTCGAAGCAGGAATTTCACCATCTACAAAGGGTGCTACTACCTTAAAGGCCAGATCTGCGTAGCTTAGAGACTGCATTGCTCTAATTTCATCAGTAGATAAGGTCGGCAAGGTCTGCGGTATGAACAGACCACCATCTGGAGCTAACCCAGTTAGGAGAACCTGCTCAAAATTTTGTGGTGAGCACCCACCTCTTGTACTTATATATCTCATTTTCGTGATTATACCAAAAGCACTATCTTCAACCTCAAAATGACTCGACCCTGATGCGATTAATATCGCCAACAACCTCTTCCAGACTTTCTATCGCTTGCATGGCTAAACTCATATTTTTCTCTTTCGCTAAGTGAGTCAAAATAACAATAGGCACTACTTCACTNACTGGTTCTTTCTGAATTACTGCCTCAATACTTATTCCGTGTGCTTGCAAAACACTCGATATTTTAGCCATCACTCCGACCTCATCCATCGCAGGAATACGCAAATAATATTCTGTTTCTACATCATCAATATCTAAGACCAGGATATTTTCATGTTTTTTCCGATAACCAAGCGATGGATAGATCGGCGNCTTTGAACCTGCTAACGTATAACGTGCTATATCAATAACATCCGCGACCACTGATGAAGCAGTAGCTTCACCACCAGCTCCAGGCCCACTATAAAGAGTCGATCCAACTGCGTTACCATTGATCAATATCGCATTTTCAACACCATCTACGTTAGCCAATAATTGAGTCTTAGCAATCAAAGTCGGATGCACTCTCATTTCTATTCCAGAGGATGAGGAATTCGCTATTCCAAGGTGTTTGATAGCATAGCCCAACTCGCTTGCATAACTAATATCTTCTGGAGTGATTTTACTTATCCCTTCCGTATAAGTTTTATTAAACTGCAGCGGGATTCCATACGCAATCGAACCCATAATGGTGAGCTTATGCGCCGCATCAATACCTTCAACATCAAATGTTGGATCTGCCTCAGCGTAACCAAGAGCTTGCGCTTCCTTTAAAACATCATCAAATTGACGCTGCTCTTCAGTCATTTTGCTCAGAATAAAATTTCCCGTGCCGTTTATGATTCCGGCTAGCCAATTAATCTTGTTAGCCGCTAAACCTTCCCTCAAACCTTTTATTATTGGGATACCTCCTGCGACACTGCTCTCAAAAGCCAGAACGACGTTATTTTCTTCAGCCATTTCAAATAGCTCATTACCCCTCTCAGCAATCAAGGCTTTATTCGCTGTCACCACATGCTTTTTGTTGATTAAAGCCCGCTTGATTAGCTCAAAAGCAGGATCATAACCACCGATTGTCTCAATAACAATGTCCACCATTGGATCATTCACGACCACAAACGGATCAGTTCCCGCCCAAGGTACGTTCTTCGTTTGCTCAGGATTCAAAGTTCGAGTAGCAACATGCGATACGCAAATAGAGACACCGATTCGGCGTCGAATCTCATTGGAATTTTCTCCTGCGAGCAGCATAAGGGTCGCTTCTCCTACAGTACCAAGACCACAAATCCCGACCTTAAACTCTTTGTCTACATTCTTTTTCATCTTANATTTATTCTCTTCAGAGCAAACTGTTGGTGTTAGTTGGCAATGCACAATTTAATTCGACTGCATAGAACTCAATTATACTTCAAGCGCTTATACATTCGCAGGTCTGAGTCTCATTCCTTTATAGATTTAAATAAAAAACCCGCTTAAAAGCGGGTTTTATTACAAAAAATAGAGAATGAGTCTATTCGATTGCAAGCATAGACACCAATCGTTCAACATCCATATAACCTGGAATCAACCGACCATCTGGGAAAATTAAAGCTGGTGTNCCAGAAATACCGATTTGATTTCCTAATTCATAATGTTCTAGCACAGGCGTTTCACAGTCACGAGCAGGGAGGTTTTGTCCATTCTTTGCCTGAGTAAGAGACTTATGACGGTCCTGCGAGCACCACACTGAAATCATCTTCTGATAAGAACCCGCAGCTTCACCACCTCTTGGGTATGCCAGGTAGCGAACCTCAACTCCTCTCGCTACCAAAGACTCCACATCCTTATGCAGCGCTCTGCAGTAGGTGCAATCAACATCCGTAAAGACGGTAAGTGTGGCTTTTGTTTCCTCACCNGGGGAATATACAATCATCTGTTCTTCCGGTATTTGATTGATCCTCGCGGCTGTCCTAAGCTGCCGCGTTTCAGAGGAGAGATTCAATAACCCGGAACTCGTAGTCTGATAAAGATCTCCAGCAAATAAATAATCTCCCGAAGCATCGCTATAAAGTAATTCCCCAGAATTCAATTCTACTTCATAAATCTGAGGCATCGGGGTTGATTTAATTGCAACTATTTCTAGTTGACCTTGTGAAGGCTGCTCAATGGAACGCTTAAGTTTATCCACAAGGCTTTGCGGGCTTTCAAAGTTTTGCGAAAATCCTTGCGTAGAGAAAAAACCAAAAACAATTAGTTGCAGCAGAAACAGCTTGGTTTTCATATGGCATCTCCTGAGTCAAACCCTGAAGTTAGATCTAAAATAATACACTAATCCTTTGATCGACCGCGGTCAAACAGTAATACCTCAATATTAGCTAGCGTCGGACTTTTTTTCGAGCTTCTCACTAATTCGGGCTGCTCGGCCTGCTAATTCCCGTAGGTAATACAATTTAGCTTGACGGACATCACCGCGCCTCTTGAGCTTTAGACTATCTACAGCAGAACTATAGGTCTGAAAAGTTCTTTCCACACCCACTCCATGCGAAATTTTTCGAACTGTAAAAGAGGAGTTTAAACCTCGATTGCGCTTTCCAATAACTACCCCCTCAAAAGCTTGAAGTCTCTCACGATCTCCCTCTTTAATTTTTACCTGCACTACGACGGAATCGCCCGGGCCAAATTCAGGCAATTCTTTACCCATCTGGTCCTTTTCAATTTGTTGGATAATTTTATTCTTGTTCATGCTGCCACTCCCAAATTTTTACGTTTCTACCACACCTACTCTATTCACAGAACCTAAACATTCATTTCAATATTTTATTCTTTCTGATCCAAAATTTCCTTGGAGATCAATTCTGGCCTTTTTTCCCTGGTCGCAACTAAGCTTTGCTGTAGCCTCCACTCTCGAATTGCCTCATGATCACCGCTTAATAGAACATTTGGTACATCTTGATTGTTAAATACTTGCGGCTTCGTATACTCGGGCCAATGCAACAACCCATTACTGAAACTATCTTCATTTACCGAATCCTTATCACCAACCGCTCCAGGCTGAAGGCGTGTTACGGTATCAATTAGAGTCATAGCCGCCAGCTCGCCGCCACTCAATACAAAATTGCCAACCGACCATTCCTCATCAACTTCTTGATCAATCACTCTTTGATCAATACCTTGGTATCTTCCACAAAGTAATATGATACTTTCCCTAGATGCAAGCTCGAACACACCAGCCTGATCTAAAACTCTACCTTGGGGCGACAAATAGGCCACTTTCGCCTCAGAACCCCTTCCCTTGTCTCTTAGTCCTTTCCTCGCGGCATTTATAGCTGCTACCAAAGGCCCGGTCTTCATAAGCATCCCGGGACCACCACCATAAGGCTTATCATCAACTGTTCTATGTCTGTCTGTAGCAAACTCCCTTGGATTAAAATAGTCTAGCTCAATTAATCCTTGCTTCCCTGCTTTGCTGGTAATTCCAAAATCAGTTATCGCAGAAAACATTTCCGGGAATAGGGTGACTATATTAATATGCACAATTTCACCTCTAAAAATCTCTGCTAAACCACGCTCTAATCCAGAAAGTCGGCACCCCAATCTACTTCGATTTTCTTCGACGGTATATCAACTTTTTTTACTACCGATCCTTTAATGTAAGGTATTAACCTTTCTCTTCGATCCAAACTTTGATCGGAAGGTTTAACTACTAACACATCATTTGCACCCGTCTCGATTAAATGTGCAACTTGTCCTAAATTATGTCCCTCCAAATTTATGACCTCAAGAGCCTCCAGTTCATGCCAGTAAAATTCTTCCTCCGACAACACGGGCAATCGATGTCTTTCCACGCTCACTTCTCTTCCAACTAGCTTTTGTGAGACCTCAGGGTCATCATATCCAAGAAAGTGAACTTTTATCCCGTTCTGCTGCTTTTTAAACTCATCGATTTGTAATAACTCGGTACGATCCCCAAGTTTCACCATAAATTTAGAATATTTAAGGATATTCGCAGGAGGAGACGTAAAGGAACTTAGTTTAAGCCAGCCTTTAATTCCATAGACTCTACCTATTTGTCCCAACACTATCTTCTTCGATTTTGCTAGAGAGCTATCCGTCATAGCCGCATAGTGCAAATTTCTAGGATTCGGCCGCCGCCACAGAGGCTTGAACATCGTTTACAAGCGCAGCAACTCTGGGGCTAACCTGCGCACCTTGGGATCGCCAGTAGGCCATGCGATCCAAGTCGAGTCTAAGTTTTTCTTCCTTACCGCGTGCCACAGGATTAAAGAATCCAATGCGCTCGATAAATCTTCCATCGCGCGACCTACGACTATCACTCACTGTAATGTGGTAAAACGGCTTCTTTTTTGCCCCACCACGAGATAATCGGATCGTAACCATATCTTTTACCAATATTTAGTTTTAAAAGTTAATTTCTCGATTCAAAGCCAGCTTTAGGGCGACCTCGAATCAGCCATAGTCAAAAAGGCCGGTATTCTATGTCAATTGGTGCTCTAATGGAAGCAGACATCCAGTCTATTTGTCTGATTTATAGCTAATTTTCTCGATCTCTAATGTCGTTAATAGAGAGTGAATTTTGCTGATTCTTCTTTAAAACCGCGGAAATTTCCCTTTAGAGAATGGCGGCATGCCTTGACCACCCTGTCCTTGCATTCCACCGAGACCTCTCATCATATTTGCAAGTTTACCCCCTTTCATCTTTTTCATTACGCGTTGCATCTGCTTATGCTGCTTAAGCAATCGATTCAAGTCTTGAATCCGGGTCCCTGAACCCGAAGTAATTCGCTTCTTTCTTGACCCATTTAGCAAATCCGGATTTGTTCTTTCCTTTAGAGTCATTGAGTTAATAATGGCTTCCATTTGTCTGAAATGTGAATCATCCACCAAGCTGGAGGCACCCGGAGGTAAAGAACCCATTCCAGGCATCTTATCCATAATAGTCGATACACCCCCCATGCTTTGCATCTGATTTAACTGTTCTTTGAAGTCCTCTAAATCAAACCCTTTACCTTTTTTTATTTTCCTCGCAAGCTTCTCTGATTTTTGCTTATCTAACTTTTTCTCAGCTTCTTCTATCAAAGACAGTATGTCGCCCATGCCCAGAATGCGCGAGGCAATGCGTTCCGGGTGGAAAGGTTCTAGGGCATCTGCTTTTTCCCCAACTCCCATAAATTTAATGGGCTTACCTGTTATATGTCTAACCGACAGTGCCGCACCGCCTCTCGCGTCTCCATCTACCTTTGTTAGCACCACACCCGTGAGAGGCAATACATCGTCAAAAGCTTTTGCAGTAAGCGCCGCATCTTGACCAGTCATTGCATCAACTACAAAGAGGGTCTCAACCGGATTCAATTCCGCATGAAGAGCCTGAATCTCGGCCATCATCTCTTCATCTACACCCAATCTACCTGCTGTATCAACAATCAGGACATCAACAAATTTACGCTTCGCGTCAGAGAGAGCCTCGCGAACGATGTCAATTGGTAACTGATTTTCACCACTCTCAAAAACACCAACGCCTAAATCAAGCGCCAGGGCAGTTAATTGCTGGATAGCGGCTGGACGATATGTATCTGCGCTGACTACTAAGACGGACTTTTTTTCCTCTTCCTTTAAAAGTCTAGCGAGTTTTGCAACGCTTGTAGTCTTCCCAGCACCCTGAAGACCCGCTACTAGGATTACCGCGGGAGGGACCACTCTCAGATCCAGACTTTCATTCTCCGAACCCATCGTGCTTTGTAACTCCGACTGCACTAGCTTTACGAAAGCTTGTCCTGGAGTCAGACTTTTAGCTACCTCCTGGCCAACCGCCCTTAATCGGACCCGCTCCACAAAATCCTTGACAACCGACAACGCAACATCTGCCTCTAAAAGAGCTCTACGGACATCTCGGAGCGCTTCTTGAATATTGCTTTCTGTAATAGTAGATTTCCCGGTCAGCGACCGGAGCGTTCCAGAGAGACGCTCACTTAAACTATCAAACATATTTAAACTCTAGTTGCTCAAAACTTGGCATAGTATAGACAAGAGCAATGTCCGGTACCATTAGTGATCACGCAAATTTAGAACATGCAAGACAACAACGTATCTCGAGTAAAAAGGACTTCACCCAAGATAGACTATATGCGACACTTTCCATCTGCTGCCTATTTGGTGAATTAATGCAAATTACCGTTACATCAGGATTTCTAGCGATTTCATTTTATTTGATGGCTTTGATTGTTCAAGGTTTAACGGTCATTTCGAACAAAGACAGAAATAGTAAAGTTTTCTTATTCGGCGCATTAGCCGTCGTCTTCCATGGGTTCAGCGTTTATGGCGTTATTCGCACAAACGATGGATATCAATTTGGATTTTTCGAAATATCTACACTGATAGCTTTCTCTATTTCCTCTTTAGTATTAGTTAGTAGTATACGCAAACCTCTTGAAAACTTATTCCTGTGCTTATTTCCCTTGGCCATGATAGCTATTGTCACATCATTTATATTACCAAGCGCTTTTCCCGCTACCGATCTAAATGTTGGTTTGGCTACACATGTTTTAACGTCAGTATTAGCATATAGCTTTATAACGATAGCTGCGCTTCAAGCAACTTTTCTTGCCTTTCAAAACCGTCAACTAAAAAATCATGTTACGGGCGGGGTAATTACCAAGTTTCCACCGCTTCAGGACATGGAATTGTTTCTGTTTGAATTACTATGGGTTGGTCAATTACTGCTAAGCTTTGGAATACTGGCGGGATTTTTATTTATAGACGATATTTGGGGTCGAGATGGCGTCATCCATAAAACTTTTTTCTCGATGCTTGCGTGGGTCGTTTTTGCTACCCTACTCTGGGGACGCCATTATATAGGGTGGCGGGGTACTTCCGCGATTCGTTGGACTCTTATTGGTTTTGCTTTTCTGCTTATCGGCTTTTATGGATCTAAATTCGCGCTTGAATTTCTTCTGAGTTAGTCAGTAGATCTTCTCGTGTAGGATCAATATTAAAAGCTGCGAATGATTTGAGTCTCTTCCAGCACGACTTCATCTAAAGATATAAGTATATGAGATTCAATTTGGGTAATCCTGGTATCCAAACTTCTTATTGCAAGGGCCAGCGCATAAGGTCCTGATGTTTCAATCTGCCATGACTGCCACTCCGCAGAGCAATGCGTTGCAAGGTCGAAACGCATATCTATTTGACCTGAAGCTGGGAAAGCAAACTTGATCTGTGAAAGATGTCCTGCCAGGCCAACTCCATAAGCTTTCAGTACAGATTCTTTCAGCGTCCATAGCTCATAAAATCTCCTAACCTGTAATGACTTCGGTAAATTACAAAGATCTTGAAACTCTTGTTGAGAAAAGTAACGTTTAGCAATCTTTAGTATCGCTCTGCTTTCTTCCGCAAATTCTAGGTCTACACCCAACTCTCTAATTCTAGATACCGCTATAACCAGACGATCATGAGAATGCGAGACGTTAAAAAACAAAGACGGTTTATTACTTGGACTTAGGAAAAGCTTGCCGCGCTTATCAGAATGGAATTTAAAAGTTGAGGGCTCACAATTAATGTACTTAGATAGGATCAACTTTAAAAGAATTCGCCCCAATACAAAATGCTCTCGCTGTCGACGAGACTGATAAAGAGACATTCGGTCAATTTCCTCTGAACTAAGCCAATCAGCATATTTTTTATAAACTAGGCACAGATCAAATTTTTCCAAACCAGCGAACCACAAATGGACTTGAGATTTTTCCAATTGCTTCATCTTTAGTAACCTTTTACCTTAAAGGTGCAGTAAGTTAAATTGGTGGCAAAACGATGAATATAAGCACCTCGAATTGCTATGGCGCGGGAATAATTACTTTACCGACAAATAAAACGAGATCCATTAATGACCTTGAAGCTTTTCTACATTTTCACGAATAAAGTCGGCCAATAAAAAGTACTCGTCTCGCCTTGGATCCGACTTTCTCCATGCCAAACCAATTTCCCGACTAACATTTTCATTGGTGAATTTTCGCAACTGTAACTTAGTGTCTCCAAGAACGTCGGCATCGACAGCTATTTGCGGTAAAAGTGTGACTCCCAAACCATTAGCTACCATATGAACTAAGGTGTGCAAACTAGTGCCTTGATAAACCAAATTAGTATCAGCCTTCTCTAACTTGCACGCCTCCAGCGCATGATCTCTCAAGCAATGACCCTCCTCGAGGAGTAAAAGACTCTGTCCCTGTAATTGGGATTGTTTAATTTGTTTTGATTTTTCAAGCTGATGACCTTCAGGCAGACAAAGTAAAAATTCATCTTTAAACAAACGTACGATATCCATTTCAGGCAAGGAATATGGAAATGCCAAAATGATTAGGTCTAGCTCTCCCTGCTGGAGATGACGGTATAATTTCGCACTTAAATCTTCCTTTAAATAAAGGCCAAGCTTAGGGTAGCTTTCCCTCAGCTCCTTTAATAATCCAGGTAATATGAATGGTCCAATAGTTGGGATAACACCAAGTCGGATATCTCCAGTTAATGCATCTTGATTCATCTTAGCTAGACTGACGAAATCTTCTAGTTCACCAAGTATTTTCCTCGCCTGATCCAGTAATTTCTCCCCGGAAGGTGTTATCAAAACGGATTTTTTACTCCGCTCAAAGATAATGACACCAAGTTGAGACTCTAAATCCTGAATAGCCGCGCTGAGTGTTGACTGCGTCACAAAACATGCTTCCGCTGCCTTGCTAAAATGCTTATATTCCGCAACAGCGCAGATGTAGCGTATTTGCTTTATCGATGGTGACATGCAGAACGATGGTAATCGATAAAACCGATTACTGCATCAAAAAAAACAATTAGATTTGATTAAACTCAAACCGTAAACTGGGCGTACTAGCTGGACAAACGACTTCTTATCTTTACACATCAGCTAGATAGAATGGGAGAAAAACATGGCCTTAAAGGGTTCCAAAACTGAAGAGAACTTGAAAGCAGCTTTTGCTGGAGAATCACAAGCTAACAGAAGATATCTATATTTCGCTCAAAAAGCGGACGTTGAGGGATATAATGACGTATCCGCACTATTCCGCTCTACCGCNGAGGGTGAAACTGGGCACGCACATGGTCACCTTGAATACTTNGAGGCAGTTGGAGATCCCGCGACAGGTATGCCGATTGGAGATACCGAGAGTAATTTGAAGGCAGCTGTTGCCGGAGAAACGCACGAATACACCGACATGTACCCAGGCATGGCAAAAGACGCCCGGGACGAGGGATTNGAAGAGATCGCTGATTGGATGGAAACNTTAGCTAAGGCAGAGCGATCGCACGCNAATCGATTCCAGAAAGCGTTAGATTCCCTAGAAGACTGAAACACCTCATACTCTGCCGCCCTCNCGGGCGGCAGTCAATTAACCAGTGAACCATGGAGCATTTAATGGCCGATAGCGGCAGAGAAGGCGGTATTGCCACACCTACGCGNAATCCCTTAAATCAAAACAGCTCTGACTTTTGGGATGAAGATAGTTTGAATCAAGAGTTAGAACGCGTTTTCGATATATGCCACACCTGCCGACGTTGCGTGAGCCTCTGTAATGCATTTCCCACACTTTTTGATTTGATAGACGAATCAAAGACCATGGAAGTAGATGGAGTAGCTAAAACCGACTACAAAAATGTTGTTGACCAATGCTATTTATGTGACCTTTGCTACCTATCAAAATGTCCATACGTGCCCCCCCATGAATGGAATGTNGACTTTCCTCATCTCATGCTTCGATCTAAAGCGGTCAATTATTCNAAGGGGAAAACCAAATTTCGCGACAAGCTCATCACAAGCACCGATATGATCGGTAAGGTAGCTTCGAAGCCAGTTCTAAATGAGATTATAAACTGGGGAACCAACTCAAAAATTGTTAGAAAAGTTATCGACAAGAGCCTCGGCATTCACGAACAAGCCAAGCTTCCTCGCTATCAAAAACAAACCGCAAANGGTAAATTAGAGGGGTTNGATCACGAATCAGACACTTCTGCTTNTGATCANCTGAAAGGAAGCAANGGATCAGTCGCTGTATTTTCNACCTGTTATTGNAACTATAATGACCCATCGATCCTTGANAGCTTAGTAAAAGTACTAAAACATAATGGAGTTACGCCAGATTTTTTAGAGAGAGAACATTGCTGTGGCATGCCAAAGTTAGAGCTTGGCGATCTCAAATCGGTCTCCCGATTGAAAGATTTCAATATTCCAATACTTTATGAGGCAGCTCAAAGAGGCCTTAAAATAATGTCTCCTGTGCCATCCTGCGTTCTTATGTTCAAACAAGAACTCCCGTTAATGTTTCCCGAGGATGAACGAGTATCTGCAGTTGCGAAGGCTTTCAATGATCCTTTCGAGTTCTTATATTCACTTCANAAGAAAACAAATTTGAACATCAACTTCAAAAATAGTCTNGGGGCTGTAAGTTACCACGTTGCATGCCATCAACGAGTTCAAAATATTGGACCAAAGACAAAACAGATTCTAGAGCTTATACCAGACACTACAGTAAAAAGTATCGAGCGATGTTCCGGCCACGATGGGACTTACGGCGTTAAAAGCGAGACCTTAAAATATGCAAATAAAATAGCNGCTCCTGTTGTTAGACAAATCAAANCCAACAAGCCTGACCATTACGGNAGCGATTGTCCTATCGCTGGAAAACACCTAGAGCAAAACATAGATANTGAACATGCGACTATCCACCCTTTAGAAATGCTTTGTAAGGCATATGGGATTTAGGTTAGTTGAAATATTAAAATTTTAACAGGTTTTTAAATGAAGAAAATTTCCGTCTCTGACTTACTTACTAATACAGTTTACGAAGCACAAAGAACCGTTTTTCGACAATCTATTATGGAACATAAAAAATCTAGAAGAGTCGAGATCGGCCCAAATATGATGTTACATTTTGAAGACTACATGGTAATGCGTTACCAAATACAAGAATTAATGCGAACTGAAAAACTTACTGAAGAAGAAGACATTATCGAGGAATTATCCGCATATAATCCACTAATTCCTGATGGATCCAACCTCAAAGCGACGATGATGCTTGAATATCCAAACCCAGAGGAGCGTAATCAGCGTCTCAAACANCTCATCGGAATAGAAGAACTCATTTCTATCGAGATTGAAGGGCATGATAAAGTTTANCCAATTGCAAACGAGGATTTACCTCGATCTAACAGTGAGAAAACTTCAGCGGTTCACTTTTTGAGATTTGAATTCAACGCTAAGGCAGTTGACTCTGCCAAGAGTGGCGCCAACTGGTATATACATAGCGAACATCTCTCATATCAACATACTTGCGGTCCAATAGNGCAACAAATAAGGCAATCTCTTGTTAGGGATTTCTCTTGACCCTGTCTACCTGACTCCGAACAAAATCATTGTCGATAAGCTTCGCTTCAGCTACCATGATTAGTTGAAGAAAATTCTAATAACAGCGGAGTCCCATGTCTCTTTTAAAGAAAACCTTACCCTTAGCAATAATTCTCCTCTCTACCCCCCTAACCCTTAACTCACAAGCAAGCAATTTTGAGAGGACACTCGAACAAACCTCAATTAATGAAGTCCACTCTACTAATTTTGGTATAGACCAAAGCGAAATAGANGAAATTAAACGGGCCATGAAAGCCGCAGTCGATGGCGAATTCATTCCCGGCGCACTGCTGCTCGTCGGAAATAGCACAGGAGTAGGACTGCTTGAAACAGTTGGTATGCAGGGTCCAACAGACAGCACCCCTGTTAATAAAGATACTATATTTCGAATTTTTTCGATGACCAAACCTATTATTAGCGTTGCCATTATGACAATGGTTGAAGATGGGCTGATTAAATTACAAGACCCTCTTGAAAAATACATCCCGGAGTTTGCTAATTTGCAAATTATTGATAATGAAACAGGTGTGATCAAGGCAGCTAAATCTTCAATTACGATCGAAAATCTACTGACCCATCAGTCAGGTATTATTCAAGCGATCTTCTCTCCTAATAGTGACTTGGGAAAAAGATATGCAGCGGAATTAAGGGGTGATTTTACTGCCCAAGAATTTGCAGCTAGATTAGGAACACTTCCTGTCTATTTTGAGCCGGGGTCAGCATGGCATTACGGTCATTCGACAGATGTACTCGGTGCGGTTTTAGAAGTTGCAGGCGGCGAGACNTTAGACGTTATTCTGCAGGAAAGAATCTTTGACCCTCTTGGAATGGATGAAACTGGCTTTTGGGTTCCAAAAAGTAAAAAGTATCGAATCGCCGAAGCGTCTCAGGGGACTCGACTCGGCGACAATACTGTCCCTCGCAAAATGCTCTCCGGAGGTGGAGGACTTAATTCCACCACCGAGGACTACGTGCGATTCGCTCAAATGCTGTTAAATGGCGGAGAGTATAGAGGTNCCCGCATTATAGAAGAAGCAACTCTAAATTTAATGCGAGAAAGAAGGCTTAAGGACCACGTGTCTAGAGAATATTTCTTCTACGGTGACCGTGGCGACTGGGGTCTCGGATTTCACTTGCAGCCCACTACAGACAGTGAAGATGGCCCTCATAACTTTGGATGGCGGGGAATTGCCGGAACTTATTTTGCTGTAGATATAGAAAATGATTTCTACATGATATACATGGAGCAAAAAAGAGGAGGTCCAACTGCACCATTCAACGCAAATGTTGCAACTCAAATGGTTTATGAAGCAATGATGAACTAACGTATAGGTTTGAGACCGAATACGATCAAGCCAAATGAAATATTGTCATCATTGTTCTGCCAAGCTCATTCTCCGCACCCCGGAAGGAGACAATCGCGCTCGATATTGTTGTGACTCTTGTAACACCATCTTTTACCAAAATCCAAAAAATGTCGTTGGAACCCTACCTGTATACGAAGATAAAATTCTACTATGTAAAAGAGCCATCGAACCAAGGAAGGGCAAGTGGACGCTTCCAGCAGGCTTTATGGAAAATGGTGAATCTTCACTTGAAGGTGCTATTAGAGAGACTAAAGAAGAAGCTGGAGCAGAGGTAACAATTAAGTCTGATAGCCTGTATACAATTTTCAATTTGCCGACTATAAGTCAGGTTTACATTTTTTTTAAAGTTGAGCTTTCGAACTTAGAATTTTCCCCTGGAATAGAGTCCGAAGAGGTCTCACTCTATAAAGAAAGTGATATACCTTGGTCTGAGATAGCCTTCCCTGTAGTNAAGACAACTATTGAAAAATATTTTGAAGACAGGCGTTCTGGATCTTTCCCAGTTCGCATGTTCACTGTGCAACATCACTCAGACAGAACGGTTTCAACAGAACTGATTAGTTGCAATGGTGTTCAATCGATGGACCTCAATCGAATTACAGAGTAAGCAACCTCCTCGTACGGATGCGAATCTTTGAGAGCAAAAATTACCTCTGACAGGAACTGCTCTTCACAAACCATTTCCACTTTATACTCTGAAACAGTCTCTACTGATCCTTTGCTTCCAATGAAAGGTTGACTACCCTCTTGCGCTCTGAATTGACCCCGACCTAGTGTTTGCCAAGAACAAGAATCATACGATCCAACTCGACCCGCACCGGCCTCAAACATCGCTTCCTTGACCCTGTTTAGGTGAGATTCTGGGATATAGAACTCAATTTTATGGAGGTTTAGGTTTGTCATGCTAACCAAGCCACTTTCTCGCGTTTTGAAAAATCCGACTGCTAGGTGCGAGCTGACCCCAACTGTCTGGATGCCAAGAATTCTGGCAAGTTCTAAAAACACGCTCAGGATGAGGCATCATTATAGTGGCGCGCCCATCCAGACTGCATACGCCTGCCAGCGCCTCAGGTGATCCATTGGGATTGGACGGATATTTTGTAGCCTGGCCTCCAAAATTGTTAACATATCTGATACTCATCATTCCCTGGTCTATGACAGACGCAAGCGCGTCTGAGGATGTAAATTCCGCCCTACCTTCACCGTGTGCGACCGCGATCGGAAAAAATGAGCCTCCCATCCCAGACAGAAAAGCAGAGCTCGACTTCTCTATTTTCACTAAAGTAAACCTAGCCTCGAACTGTTCAGAGCGGTTCTTAACAAAGCTTGGCCAATAGGAAGCCCCTGGTATCAAATCTTTCAAAATTGACAACATTTGGCAACCATTACAAACACCTAAAGTCAGCGTATTAGGATTTTGAAAAAATGATTCAAACTGCTTTCTAATGCCTTCGTTAAATAATATTGACTTTGCCCAACCACCCCCAGCCCCGAGGACATCTCCATAGGAGAAGCCTCCGCATGCAACCATTACGTTGAACTGTTCCAATGAAACTCGACCGTCCATTATGTCTGTCATATGCACATCGACTGCTGAAAAACCAAAAAGGTTAAACGCTGCNGCCATTTCCACTTGGCCATTGACTCCCTGCTCTCGAAGCACCGCTACTTTAGGTTTTGCTGACAAATTTAGATACGGTGCCGCGATATTTTCATCTAAAGCGAAACTCAAGCCAGCGTGCANACCAGGATTATCTCTATCCAAGATAGAATCGTATTCCTCTATGGCACATTCTGAATTGTCCCGTATACTTTGTATGTGGAAGGTTGTCTCAGACCAAACTCTCTGAAGATCAATCCGATCTTCACTGAATAATGTCTCCTGNCCTAATTTAATATTCAATTTGTCAGAACTGTTTAAGTGTCCAATTCGATATAAGCAATCTATTAAATTGAATTTCTCCGCATAGAAATAGACGCGTTCTAAGCTATCTTCAGAAACTTGTATAACCGCACCAAGCTCTTCATTAAAAAGAGATTCAATTACATTGTTAGGCACTAAATTTTCAAGCTGCAGGTCAACACCGCAATGGGTAGCAAAACACATCTCTGCTATTGAAACAAAGAGACCTCCGTCTGACCTATCATGGTAGGCAAGTAATTTATTCTCTTTTCGGCATATCTGAATAAAGTTGAAAAAGTTAACCAAATCTTTTGGGTCGTCTAAGTCAGGGACTTTATCCCCAAGCTGTCTGTAAACTTGAGACAGAGCAGAACCTGCCATGCGACTTTTACCTCGCCCAAGATCGAGTAAAAGNAGACTCGCGTCCCCTTGAGATGTCCTCAACTCAGGCGTTAGAGTTCTCCGCACATCGGTTACAGGAGCAAAAGCAGAAATAATTAGTGATAGAGGCGCAGTATTACTTTTCTCTTGTCCATCTGACTCCCAAACAGTCCGCATAGACATGGAGTCTTTCCCTACTGGGATACAAATGCCTAGCTGAGGACATAACTCCATACCAACCGCCTTGACNGCATCGTAAAGATTAGCGTCTTCATGNCCATGACCTGACGCGACCATCCAATTAGCGGAAAGCTTTATGTCTGTTAAATCACTTATTGCCGTTGAACTAATATTTGTTATGGCCTCGGCGATAGCCATCCGACCCGATGCTGCCGAATTAATCAGTGACAACAAAGGTCTCTCCCCCATGGCCATCGCTTCACCGGAATATCCAATGAAGGAAGCTGCTGTTACCGCAGCGTCTGCAACAGGCACTTGCCATGGACCTACCATTTGATCTCGACAGACTAGTCCGGTGATCGTTCGATCTCCGATAGTTACAAGAAAACTTTTGTCGGCTACCGAAGGGAGGGAGAGCACCCTCTTGACGGCATCGGCAAGTTCTATTCCTGTCGTATTAAACTTTTCTGACACCTTTCTTCCTGAAAAAGCTTTCCTATCAATTTTAGGAGGCTTTCCGAATAATAACTCCATGGGTAAGTCAATCGGCTTGTTTTGAAAGTGGGAATCGCTCAGTTCGATTCGCTTCTCCTCAATGGCATCTCCTACTACAGCAAATGGACACCGTTCTCTCGCGCAAATACTCTCAAACTGATTAAGCAAGTTTGGCGAGATAGCAAGCACATAACGTTCTTGTGATTCATTACACCAAATCTCCAGAGGTGACATCTGCCTCTCGGCACTCGGTATGTTTCGCAAATAAAACTTGCCTCCACGATTCCCGTCTTTAACAAGTTCGGGTAGTGCATTCGAAAGTCCTCCAGCACCCACATCATGAATAAATGCAATAGGGTTATTCTCACCAAGCTGCCANCACTGGTCTATCACTTCTTGGCAGCGTCTTTCCATTTCTGCATTTTCCCTCTGGACTGACGCAAAATCTAGATCCTCACTACTTGCTCCAGACGCCATTGAGGATGCTGCCCCACCTCCCAAGCCAATTAACATAGCAGGTCCACCTAAAACAACTAACTTTGCGCCTACCTCTATTTCTCCTTTTTTAATATGANTCTCTCTAATATTCCCAAAACCGCCTGCGATCATAATGGGTTTGTGATATCCCNTTACTTCTTTACCGCCTTCTTCATTCGCAAACCGGTCCTCTATGGTCCTAAAATAACCACATAAATTGGGCCGTCCNAATTCATTGTTATATGCAGCACCGCCTATCGGGCCATCTATCATAATTTCTANAGCGGAAGCAATTTGAGCAGGTTTACCAAAGTCCTCTTCCCATGGCTGAGGTAGGCTGGGTATTTGTAAATTAGAGACACTAAAACCGGTCAAACCTGCTTTAGGTTTTGCGCCACGACCAGTAGCACCTTCATCTCGGATTTCCCCTCCCGAGCCAGTTGAAGCTCCTGGAAACGGAGCTATAGCTGTTGGATGATTATGCGTTTCCACTTTCATGAGTATATGAATCGGTTCATCACTGAATGCATATTCCTTCGAAGTTGGATCGGGATAAAAGCGTGAACCTGGGCTGCCACGCATAACGGCAGCATTATCAGAATACGCCGAAAGTACACCTTTAGGCGAAGTCCGTTTAGTGTTTCGGATCATGTCAAATAAGGTTTTTGGTAAACGTTTGCCATCAATCGTCCAGTCAGCATTAAATATCTTATGACGACAATGTTCTGAATTTGCCTGGGCAAACATCATGAGCTCTACATCGTTGGGATTGCGGCCCAACGTTGTAAATTGTTCATATAAGTAGCCTATTTCGTCTTCTGCCAAAGCGAGACCCATTGCCTTGTTAGCCTCTTCCAAACCATGTTTGTCTTGAGCAATGTCTATGGACCGGATGGGTTTTGGACTTGCCGATGAAAAAAGTTGCTCTGCCTGCGAAATTTCGCTCAAGACACATTGCGTCATGCGATCATGCAAATATTCATCTATGTTCTTAATCGTATTCGCTGCGAGGTCTTCGGTTACACCAATATAGAATAAAATACCTCTTTCCACGCGAGAGATATTCGACAAGCCGCAATTCTGCAGTATATCCGTAGCCTTACTTGACCAAGGTGAGATCGTCCCTTTTCTAGGAACAACGAATCTTTGTATGATCATCTCTTGATTATTAGCCTTAGTCGAGCGCACGTAATCTTCGCCATAGGTTAAGAGAGATCTCAAATTCTGGGATTCAATAGCGACAATATCAGCATCACAGTCTANTAAGTGAACAAAACGGGAATTCAGTGAATTAATGGAAGGATGAGCTGCTTTCAACATTTGGAGTAATTTTAGTGATTTAAAAGCAGAAAGGGCTGAACCCCCTAAAATCGATTCCATCGATACTCAATCCAGAAAAATTATTCCGACCTCAAGCCGAACTTTTAGTCAATAGTTTTAAGCCACCAACGAGAATGTGCACTGACTATTTTAAACTACTTCTTTTATCTCTAAAAAAATCGCTAATTAGAGTTGCGCATTGATACTCNAGAATACCACCAAGCACACCTATATCACGATTATAAAATGACTTATCCGATAGACACAATTGACTGACTAACGCTCCAGCCTTCGGCTCGTTTGCTCCGAATATCACCGCGTCCACCCGCGCGTGATACATTGCCCCAACGCACATTGTGCAAGGTTCAATGGTAACATAAATCGCCGTTCTCGGGAGACGATAGTTTTGCCTTATTGCGGCAGCTTTTCTAATAACTACAATTTCCGCATGAGCAGTAGGATCGTTGTTTCCTATAGATTCATTATGAGCGTCAGCGATAAGNTCTTTCGAGTCACAATCTACTAATACGGCGCCTACAGGCACCTCATTTTTAGCTTTTGCCAAATATGCTTGTTCGAGCGCCCTCATCATCCAATGCTCATGAGTCGCTCTCGACGTGCTCTCAATATANTCACTCATTAGATTGAATCCTTATCGCCCTTTTTTGCTTTTCAAATAGAATAAAGAGGTCGTAAGTGACTCTTTAATCCAAACGCAACTACCTAACACCTTCCCGTTTTTTTATATATCCGTAGTAAGCCCATAACAAGCGCGCAGCTACTGCTCTCCAAGGAGACCAATTCTCCGCCATCCGCCTAATTTCCTTTTCCGTAGGCCTCTCATTTAGTTCAAACAATAGACGTCCAGATTCTTGCAACGCTAAGTCGCCGGCCGCAAACACGTCAGCTCGACCCAAACTAAACATTGCNTAAATCTCTGCNGTCCACACCCCAATACCAGGCACTTGGGTTAATTTTTCAACAACTTCANNCGTAGACTTCGTCCTAAGCGATTTAAAGTTGATCCTCGCCTCAGCCAGCGCTCGTGCGTACCTTACTTTCTGTCGACTCAGCCCTACGGCCCGTAATTCATCGTCGTCCGCCCTCATAATTTTGCGAGGTCCATTTAGATTAGCTTTGACAAGACGCTTCCATATAGAATTAGCAGCAGCAACNCTTACCTGTTGACTTATGATAGCACCCAAAAGTCGCTCAAAACCCTCTGGNCTTAGTCGCAGNGGTAATTCGCCTGTGACCTTTAGAGCATATTCAAATCTAGGCTCTATGCTCGCCAAAAACGATACTCCNTCACTGATACATTTCTGACTTTGTATAATTCTTTCCTTCATCAACTCAAACCTTAAGCTCTACTTTTGTGACCCCATAGGCCATCATGTCAGCTAGTTTTAAAATTTTCTTCCGGATAAATTTTAGCCGTGTTATCCAAGACAAGTTGCGAATCAAAAACCGAATTAATTGGTTTTGGTTCTTCAGTAAAGTAGTTGGCTTTTTCTGAAAAGCTTGGATTGGTTTCACCTCCAGCAATCTTTCCTTTTCTATATCTTTATACGCTCTATCCAAACAAGAGTGAGTTGANTTCCCTAATAAAAANAGGGGAATGAGGTGATTAGCCGCAACGATAGCATCCCTGAGTGCGATATTTATCCCTTGAGCACCAACAGGATTCATGGTGTGTGCTGCATCTCCCAATAAAAGTACCCCGTCTCTACTCCAGGCCGCACACCTATTAAGTTGGACACTAAGTACAAATGTACTTGATATCTTATTTTTGTTTCTCTCCAAATGATCAGCGAGGCCTTGTGGGCACTGCTTTTGGATTTCAGAAATCCAAGCATCTTTTCCTAATTNTTTTATGTCCCCATAAGTTCCTTTAGCGATTATCCACCCNATNTGAAGCTCATCACCATAGCAAGCNGGACAGATCATGAAACCTTTGTTTACAAAATTAACTAGCGCTGTACCAGAGTCTAAAAATTCATAAGGGTATGGTACTTTGAACCATACGACATCAATAGTTTGCTTAAAATCGATAACCTTAAATCTGAGTTTTCTCCTAAGGATAGAATTTCTTCCATCGAACCCAATAACAGTCTTTGCGTTAACATCAAATTCTGTTCCTTTTTGAGAAACTTTCACCCCAGAAACCCTATTATCCTCACGAAGAGCATCCAGAACGCGACATCCGCGAAGAAACGTAAAATTGCTTTGGGTCAAACTACTNTTAATTATATGCTCAAGTAACGCTGGCTGGGACACCCATCTGAGACCACCTGTCTTTNTAAAAGGGAANTCGAAGCTTATTANGGATTTTNCCTTGTTATAAACTTTGCCTCCTANATTTTTTTGCATAGGCAACTTNATNCTATCCAAATCGAATCCAATACTCTTTAAGGCTTCATACCCACTCGGCATTATTCCTTCGCCTCTGAACTCATTCGAAAATTCCGACTGCCGTTCGATCAATACTGTGCTGATACCTCGGTTAGCACAGATACTTGCTAATGCTGCACCTCCCGGCCCCGCACCACAGATTGCTATATCAAAGTTTCTTTTCTTTGTATCCGNCATAGAATACGCTCAAAAAAATAGCTAGCCTTGTTTTAAAGCTTTACCAAAAATTCCATCTATACCAAGAATTTTTGCGACCATAACCGCAATCAGAAATGCCACGTTTGCGGTAGCATGAAATGCTAAAAATTGGGTAGCTAATAAGTCTTTATTCAAATAACCGCCAGCATTTATTAAAAGAAGCAATAGGCAAGAACTTATCAACTGCAGCAATGGGGCATAACTTTTGTTTTCTAGAATTAAGGATGTCAGNAGAACGGTTAAAACAAGAATTATTCCAAACATTGAGGTTTCNTGATAAGTTTGTTCCNGGAGACTTGTAGCTAAGATTCCGGCAAAAATCACTACAGAACATAACTGAATNATGGCAAATATTTTCTGCTGAAACTTAAGAGGAGGACTAAATTTCTCGCTAAATTCTAATCTGCTTAGAGTTGGTTCTTCTTCAACGACATCATCGGGCCGCCAGTGAGTGGGCCCATACCAAACTTTCAGCTTATCACTCAATCTTTTCGTGCGAATAGTATCGTAAAACATCTGATGAAAGACCTGNAAATTTGCCCAAATAGGATTCCAACTTCGAAGGGGCTTTACTGTTCCATAAATCGGTTTAACATTTTGATATTCAGCTATATAAGTTCCAAAAATTCGATCCCATAGGATAAACACACCTCCGTAGTTAGCATCGATATACTCCGGGTTCTTAGCATGATGGATGCCATGATTCATGGGAGTAACAAATACCTTCTCAAATATGCCAAGGTGTCCGATATGTTTAGTGTGCACCCAAAATTGATATACNAGGTTTATACCTGCAACCGTAACAAAAACCTGAGCAGGTATNCCAACTATTATCATNGGCAAATAAAAAATCCATTTCCAAAGCCAACCCGTACNTGTTTGTCTAAGCGCTGTAGAGAGATTGAATTCTTCACCATGATGATGCACAGAATGCGTAGCCCATAGTACTTTGATTTCATGATGCATTCGATGCATCCAATAGTACAGAAAATCATAAAAGACAAAAGCTATGATCCACGTCCAAACACTTTCTATAGAAAGTAAATCAAGATTAAGATAAGTACCGACATAAACAAACGCAGCGCCTTGAAAACCAAGATTCAACATTGGAGGGAACCTACTTATCAAACCAAGCCCCAAGCTCGTAAAGGTATCGCTAAGTCTGTAGTTATTTTTACCTACGCGTATTCCGTAAAGATATTCGATCAAGATTAATATCAAAAACACCGGCACTGCCAGGGTGATAATCATCGATTTATCAGTAGCAATCACTTCTCATTCTCCTCCCTCAGCCGAATTAGGTTTTTCTAACAGAGAGCAACTTATAACTCNATAAAATCGGCATCAATTACCTTAAGCACTATCANTTTCCAATCAAGCAAGTCACTACGCCTTANTCTTTAAATTAAACATTTCGTCAATCCGCATCTGNGTAATGCTCTACCGTGNGTCTTGCTGACGCAAACTTCGACAAGTTAAGGGTTTCGCGAATTTTGTTGCTAGCGTTAAAAGAATGCTCATCAATTGGAATTCCAATGGAGTCTGCTATCCTTACCATACGCTGAAAATTTGCGGCTACTGCCGCTGCCTCNACAACAACTTTTGGCCCAGCAACACGTAAAAGATTTTCCCGACTANTTNCCAGAGCTTGTCCGTTGCGAGAGGCTATTGCTTCTGCAAAACGCATAAGATCTTCGCCAAATTCGATACCGAGTGCTGCCGCATCAGCATGCCCATTGATGCCCTGAATATCAACTTCTACACCTGAATCACTTGCACTCCCACGGAGCATAGACGCATGTGCATTGGTTCAGTAAAAGCATTCGTTTACCGCGGATACCCGTCCTGCCACCAGTTCCATTTGAAGTCGATTTAACGCTCGACTCTTATCCTGATAGTAATCTCGCATTCTTTCCAGCGGAATATATTGGGCAGCGGCCAGCTCCTTCCAATCTCGCACCGCATCGGGCACCAAGCTTAGTGCCCTGACAACATTCGCACCAAAGCCCTCCGGCCACAAGTCATTTTCGTTCCCAAATGCTCCGTCAGGCAAAATAGTTGAAACAAAGCCAATATCATCGCCTATTTTAGACGGCTTGTACCCTGAAGCTTCNCCTTCTATAGGATCTGGAAGCATTTCCAGAGGAATATCTAGGGCTCTGTGGAATTCATCGATACTAAAAACTGCAACAACTATCCCCACCAATTCTACATAGGCCTCCTGACTAAGGCCGTTCTTTTCATTTTCACTTATAAGTTTCTGAGTAATTCGTGTCTGATCTGTAACCACTCGGTGAACGGCATCTATAGCGATTTGCGAAAGCCCATCAACAGAATCATGCTCTCCTTCGATACTATAAGGCGACAGAGACTTTTTCCTTTTCAGACAAAATAAACACTTCAAGGCTCCGCGACTCGCTTCCGCAATTGCTATCCGCTCCACACCGCTCCACCAACTTCCTGGTTTCGCTAACTTGCGCCAATAATTTATATAAACTGTTCTGAGCTCGTCAGAAATATCAAATTGACTATTATGATATTCAAAGAACCTCACCTTTTTATACTCCAAAACTCATAGCAACAATCGAATATTCATAAACCTTTGGCTTTGTATGACGCAGCGACCTTCTCTATCGCGACTAAATAAGCGGCTGTGCGTAAATCAGTAACATTTTCTTTCTCATGCCATAGATCACGCATCGACTGCAAAGCACCGCGCATAGTGTCATCCAGACCTGATCGAACTAACTCAAGTTCGCCAGCACCTTTCATGTAGTCCTCCTTGAAATTTGAAGAGATATTCCATTTCTCACCAAGGACTTGAGATATCGTCTCAAGCTCACTTATCACCAACTCGTTTCGTGCTTCTTGCTCGCGCCTTTGCATACGGCCAAACCGCATATGACTGAGGTTTTTGACCCATTCAAAGTACGATACGGTTACACCACCAGCATTGGCATACATATCAGGAATAATCACGCACCCTCTATTCTTTAAAATCTCATCTGCACTGGCTGTTATCGGCCCATTAGCCGCCTCAATAATTAATGGGGCTTTGATATTAGAAGCATTATCAATATTAATTACACCTTCTAAAGCCGCAGGTATTAATACATCACATGTTTCTTCCAAAAGTGCAGCACCGTCCTCTGAAAATATTGCATCAGGAAAACCATTCACGCCTCCGTTTTTCATTATCCAACTTCTTACAGCTTCAACATTTATGCCGTTCTCATTGAATAAGGCTCCATCTCTCTCGATAATTCCAACAATCAACGACCCATCTTCCTCGCTGAGAAACTTCGCTGCGTGATATCCAACGTTGCCAAGTCCTTGGACAATGATTTTCTTTCCTTCAAGTGAGCCAGTCAGTCCCGATTTACTGACGTCCTGAGGTTCGCGGAAATATTCGCGCAAAGCGTATTGAACACCTCTTCCGGTCGCTTCAACCCGCCCAGCAATCCCACCAACATTTATTGGCTTTCCGGTAACGCAAGCTTTAGCGTCGATATCTGTCGTATTTATTTGCGTATATTGATCGGCAATCCAAGCCATTTCTCGCTCACCTGTTCCCATATCTGGCGCGGGCACATTCTGACTAGGGTTAATCAAATCGCGTTTTATTAACTCAGATGCAAACCTGCGCGTAATTAATTCCAACTCATGCTCATCGTAGTCCCTAGGGTTAATACACAATCCTCCCTTCGACCCCCCNAAAGGGACATCCACCAATGCACATTTATATGTCATAAGNGCAGCTAGAGCCTCCACTTCATCTTGATTGACGGAACTGGCATATCTTATTCCACCTTTCACTGGCTCCATATGGTCAGAGTGTACAGCTCGATATCCAATAAAAGTGTGTATCTCACCCTTTAACCGAACACCAAACCTAGTCGTATAGGTTGCATTGCAGACTCTAATTTTTTCTTTTAACCCCGGCGGTAANTCTATTAATTNAACGGCCCGGTTATACATTATGTCAACGCTTTCGCGAAAGCTTGGCTCTTTCACAACTTATATCCCCTTCTTGTAGATTTCAAATCCACTTTTATTAGAAATTNAACTGTAGTCAANANTTTTGGTAATCGAACTAGTTGAGAACTGCGATTTTCTTTATNTAAGAGTATAAAGGACTGACTTTAAAAAAAAACAGCAGCTTCAAAGTATTTTCAGATGCCTAGATGGCAATAGACTTGTTGTTTGGATTGGATTTCAGATTAATTGCGCGAGAACAGTTCGCCTAGTCTCCGCATAACGCCCTTTTTATCCTCNTCGCCATCAGACCCGTCTTTTCGTTGTTTTTTAGGTTTGTCATTAAGGATTTTATCGACAATTGCTGACAACTNATCTTTCTCTTNGTGTGTNGANATATATTCTGTTAGTTCTNTCTTTTCTTGCTTGTTCATCTTTTTAAATNTGAAACACTCGAATGAATCCAGGGCAGTGTCAGTCTCTAGGTTAGGATTATCATGCTCAGAACGCGGATCAATACTAAAGGCTCCAACGTTCGCGGCTTTTAATTCCAGTCTAAGCGAATCAATTAGCTCCCAATCTAGATTTTTTGCAAAACTTTCATTGTCGACAACTAGTATTTTTCTCGCCCTGTCGGTTTTAGAGGTACCAACTAAGGATATATCTATATCTTCTAGTTCTTTGTTAACTATAACCGCCAAGTCATCACCAAATTTGGGGTCAAAATACATGAGTTCTATTTCACTTTCACTTTTCAATAGAGCTATTAAAACTTCCTTGTAGTAATCCAAGTAAGATTCTTCCTCTGATTGAAGGAAGCAAAACGGGGCATCTGACTTTAAACAAGTCAAAGCGTCACTAATGGTAGCCTCATGCTGTTCAGTTAGGTAGAACTCATTGTCTGTTTCCCAACCAGCCCAGCCCATTTCTTTTTTGTCCATTAACCTTCATCCATTGTATAGACAACATTCTAAGATGTAGATTTTTAACACTATCAAAGAATGCTTTAACTAGAATCTACATCGGCATCGTAAGCCTACATCCATAATTATATTTACAACCGATGTCTCGCCATTAAGTAAACAAGCTTAAAGTTTATTACCTCTTTCATCAAAATTCATCTCTGATGGTATTTTTAGGGATGGCTTTTGCACCTTTTCTCCATCCTTTCTAAATGTATTAAGCTGAAAAACATACGCTATAACTTCGGCCACAGCCTCAAATAAAAGCCTTGGGATATCTTGCTCTACCTCCGTGGTAAAAAATAATGCTCGAGCTAACTGAGGCTCTTCAAATATGTGGATGCCAAATTCCTCACCTTTCTCCCTAATTTTCTTGGCCATAAAATCAGCACCTTTTGCTACTACCTTCGGCGCCTCATCTGCTCCCATGTTATAAGACAGAGCAACGGCAAAGTGGCTTGGATTTGTAACAATTACATCTGCTTTACTCACTGCTTCCAAGGTAGTTGCCATTGCAACTTCTCTCTGTTTCTCTCGTATTCGCTGTTTTACTTCAGGCCTACCCTCCGTATCTTTGTACTCATCCTTAATTTCTTGAATCGACATCTTTAACTTATTCTTAAAAGAAATTATCTGATAAGGAACATCTACTGCGGCTATGATCAGCAAGGACAATGATATCAACAACACCCCGGTAGATAACGTGGCTAAGCCTTCTATTGTCGCCAGATCGGAATCAAGTATATTTAGAGTAAATATTTCCTCAAAAAAGAGATATAAAACTAGCGTGACCACAGATCCAATTACGAGGAGCTTTAGCAGTCCTTTCAATAACTCTACCAAGCTTTTCAGTCCAAACATTCTCCCTAATCCCTTAATAGGATCAAGCTTGGACGCCTTTGGGAGAAATCCTTTTATAGAAAATCCGATACCTCCCACAAGAAAAGCTGCTCCAAAAGCAAGGAATAGGGTCGCTGCAAAAATCGGGCTGATTGAAAGAAAGCCCCTTAATGATAGATTCCCGAATAGTGGTGGAACAGCTGCAGAATCTGTAACGACCTTGCTGTCGAATACAAAAGCATCTTGCAATATCGACAAAATACTTCGTCCCATTTCCTCACCAAGCAAGTAAATAACAGTCGCGACTGTAATCGTCAGCAATGCTACCGAAAGATCTTGCGACCGAGCATATTGACCTTCTTCCTTAGTTTTTTCTAATTTTCTCGGCGTCGGCTCCTCTGACTTAATATCATCTTCAGCCATCATGGACCTCCCAAGAAGTTACTAAAAACTTGAAAACCCTCACGCCAGAATAGATCTATTCTTTGCACAATTCCTGGAAGGGCTACTAACACAATTATAATTCCAGACAACATTATTGCGGGAAAACCTACTGAGATAATGTTTAATGCCGGTGCAGATCTTGTAATCATTCCAAGACCCGCATTCACAAGGAGGACCGATATAATCACAGGCAAAGCAACAGTCAAGCCACCAAGGAAAAGTAAAGGAGTCCACTCTAAGAAGAGATCATAGACAATTTCTAGAGAAACAGTCTGCGCTATTGGCAGAGATACGAAACTTTGCATCAGTATTTGAATCAAGATTAAGTGACCATCCGCTACAATAAATATCAAAGTCGANAGTATTACTAAAAACTGGGAAACAACGGGGACATTACCTAAAGTCGGATCAACCATATTTGCCATCCCTAGTCCCATCGAATTAGAAATTGCTTGTCCTGCAACGGTAACTGCACCATTCACTATTTGCAGAATAAATCCTGCAACCAAACCAAGAAAAATTTGAACTAAAAGCGTTGCGATCAAAGCGTCAGTGCTTAACGCTCGCGCATCAAATTCTACTGNATTGACAGCCAACAAAGTTAACATCACCGCCACCATGATTCGAAATCTNATATTGAAAGCACCTACAGTAAATATAGGCGCCGAAATCGTAAAAGCAGATATGCGAACAAACGGGATGAGAAAAGCATAGAAGTAGTCAGCTATTTCTGTAGCTAAAACATTAATCATTGCAGGTAGATAGGAATATTCATTAATAGGGTCTGAAAGTGCTCGACTAAAACACTTATCTGCCAATTACCGATAAAGAACAGTAGTAGAACAAGAATGATCAATTTAGGAATAAAGCTGAGGGTCATTTCTTGAACTGAAGTAGCCGCCTGAACAATCCCTATCAAGACACCAACGACTAAAATCCCCAAAAGCAAGGGCCCNGCAATCAAGGCACCCATTAAGAGAGCATCTTGGCCCAAAGTAATCACATCAGAAGCGTTCATTACTCTATTTTCCTAATTCTTAATTAATTTACAGTGCAAAACTCGCGGTCAAGGATTGCATAATGAGAATCCAACCATCTGCCAAAACGAATAACATAAGTTTGAATGGCATAGAAATCATCATCGGAGAGAGCATCATCATACCCATAGACATCAAGACACTCGCGACAATAAGATCAATAATCACGAACGGAATGTATATAAGGAATCCAATCGTAAAGGCAGTTTTCAATTCAGAAGTCATAAATGATGGAATTAATACGCTCAGAGGGATATTTTCTTCATTACCGTCGTATTCGTATTCTCCAATATCCGAAAAGATCATTAGATCATCTTCTCGAGTTTGAGTGATCATAAACGTTCGTATAGGAGACAGCGCAACTTCTATAGCCTGCTCGGCAGAAATTTCCTCATCAATATAAGGAACAGCTGCATCGTTATAGACAGTCTGAAGTATCGGCGACATTATAAAGAACGTAAGGAAAAGAGATATACCAATCAGTACTATATTCGGAGGAGTTTGGGCTGTGCCAATAGCTTGGCGGAGAAGAGACATAACTATTATAATCCTAACAAAGGAAGTCATCATTATTAGTAACGACGGCAATAAGGTTAACACCGTCATTAGAATAAGTACTTGAAGAGTTAAGCTGTACTCGGTCCCTCCAGCTGCGTTTTCACTGATATTCAAGAGAGGGACTCCAGCTTGCCCCATGGCAGAGCTAGAGATCAAAGATAAAACCGTTATAAAAAATAGCTTACGCATCATGAACAATTTCTTCTCTTTTGGTAACCAAACAAAGTCCCAAAGTATGTTCTCCTATTACAACTACCTTGCTTGGGATACCCCTTGCGAAACTCCTTGGGACTCAGTGAACTTTTCAGTCCACAAGTGCTCTATTTGGTTTCCTGAGACCGCTATCAAAGATTCGTTGCCTCTTGCTCTGACTAGCACCACTTGCTTAGTGGCGTCTAAATAAGCTTTAGCCAATATTTCTATCTCCCCGTTGTTTTGAGAAAAACCAGAGAGTCTTAGCCTACGCAGATAATAAAGAAAAAATACTAACAGCAGAAAAACAGCAATTAGAGAACCTATAACTCTAACTGTGCTTGCAATATCCATAGAGTCTACCCTTTTTTTCGCTATTTGTTAGCTTTCACAGTCGCAACTATGTCAGGGTATTAATTTGATTGGCTTTATCAAATTGTCTTATATAGCTTCTTGGCCAAGCTTCAATCTCGCGCTCTTAGGAACAATTTGAGTCAGTCTAATACCATAACGCTCATTAACTAGAACAATCTCACCTTGCGCCACCAAGGTATTGTTAACCAAAAGGTCTAGCGCTTCACCTGCTAATCGGTCTAACTCAACGACCGAGCCTTGAGTAAGTTGCATTAGTGCCTTTATAGGCAAAGATGTTCTCCCCACCTCTACTGATATCGTCACCGGAATGTTTCTCAATAGGTCTGAGTCTAAACTTAAATTTTCGAACGGACCATCATCAACACTTTTGTCACCCTGAACGCTTTCAGCGCCCTGTAACAAAACGTCTGATTCACTGTCTGTCTTATTATCATCTTCTGACATGCACTTACTCTCCAAGTAATTAAATCGAACTACTCAAACTCGTCGGTTTTAGTAGTTTTCAGCTCTACTGCCGCCTTTCCATCATATTCACCAACCAGTCCCTTGAATGCGATAGAACCATGAACTTCAACCTCTGCCAAGTCATACAACTCAATCGGCAATATTTGACCTACAGAGAGAGATTTAAGCTCCCCGAACGTCAACTCAAAATCAGAAACTTTCACTTTTACCTCTAGCGGTATCTCTTCGCACGCATCATGCAGGTCTTTTGTCCACCTGATCGTTTGCTCTGTTTCTTCCTCCGTGGTAACAACCCTACTCCTCAACAAGTCTCTGATTGGTTTTAAAAGAGAGAAAGGCTGAATAATTTGAATATACCCCTCCTCCTCTTCTCCCTCTAAATCAAATGAAAATTTACTAACTAGCATCGAATCCGCGTCGTCAGCTATCTGCACGAATGCTGGGTTTATTTCCTGACTAACTCTTTGAAAATCAACCGAAATAATTGGGGCCCAAGCCTCTTTCAACGAACCAAGTATTATGTTCAACAATAANTTGATTATTGTGTCTTCTGTCGGAGTGAATATTCGCGTAGCTGCNAGTTCATCAACGCTCCTGCCAAACCCTCCAAAAAAACTATCTAGTGTAGAAAATATAATTTTCGGATCGATGATGATTAAACTGATCCCTCGCAAAGGGTCCATCCNAACAGTGCTTATCGCTAANGGTGCAGCTAACGAATTAGTTGCCTCTTTAAATGTCTTGATTTCAACTTTGTCTATCCCTATTTTTGGGGTCGTGCGTAGAACCTCTATCAGTCCCATCCGCACTTGTCTNGCAAACCGCTCATTCACTAAATCGACCGCGGCTTGATTGAAACCTAAGGCNCTATCCTCCATTGTAAGATCATGACTTACAGCACNGGAATTGCCCGAAGCATTAATAATGTTANTCGCTGAATCGTTCATTGACCCAGCNATTGCTTCAAGTTCTTCTTCTGTCAGATCTGTTTCTTTAGTTTCCATTTTNCTCTCAACAACANTCTAATTTATTAAAGTTATTGCATCAGNAATTCTGTGAATAAAATTCGCTCAATACCACCGAAACCTTCAAGTTGTTCAAGTTCGGAGTTNACCACTAAAGCGAGCTCCTCACCCATTCTTTGACGAAATCCTTCCTCGAGTGTCTCAGGCTCGGTTACAAACGACAAATGCTCTAAAATTGCAGCTCGCACAGCAAGTTCATGCTTAACCACATTATCAACGACCATCTGGTCATAATGGGTGCTAACGGTCAAGTTCATCTGCATGACTTTACGTGAATCCGCAACATTAGAAACAAAAACTTGGGCGAATTGATGGTAAAGAGTATCGAGCCGATTGGTATCTGGAATTTCGAGTAGTTGAGGCGCATCCGGGTTCTCTTCTGATGACGCGCTCAACGCTGGTCCAGGAGCCCCGCCTTCAATAGCATTCAACCGCTCTATAATTTCATCGTTACCGCTAAGTGCACCTGTAAAGTACAGAATACCTAGAATTAACCCACTTACCAAAAATATAGAGCCCAAGCCTGCGGCCGCTATAATCAGAATCGTTCTTCTGCCAATTCCTGCTGGTGCTGTTGTATTTTCTTCAGCCATAATCTATTTCCTGCCAAATTTGGAGTTTTCTCTATAGTCAACATTAAACATACGTATCAAGTCCAGTTTCTGAATCATTGGAAACTTCGTTTTGAGTTCTAGAATTCGAATCAGCAAATTCAAACTTCCCAGTCTCTTTATCTTCTCTGCTTGCGAAATTATCTCCCTCTGACTGATTATGTTTTTGGTTCGAACCGTTTGAATCTTTATTATTATTCAAGTTCACAAGTAATTCATTCAATTTGTCTGTTTGAAGGTTCTCTCTTAAGGTTGGTAAGTTCTGTTCCAGGATTTTTGTTGCCTCTGGATTATCACCAATCATAGTTATTTTTAGACCCGCCAGATCTGAATAGCTAATTTCAATACTAATTTTGCCCAAATTTTCAGGGAAAAGAGCCACAGTAAATTTTGAGGTACCTGTCGCAGTTTTACTTAGTTGCCCCATTATTGTTTCTTGCATTTCTGAACTGAAATTGGAAACTGACACAGTCGTTCGCTGAGCAACCTCTGATCGACTCAACCCTACTG
>PAWK01000009.1 GCA_002714195.1 Gammaproteobacteria bacterium
AAGTTTAAGTGTAATAAATGAGGTTAAGTCGATGAGGGATAAAATTAAGTTGGTGTCCAGCGCTGGTACCGGGCACTATTACACAACTGATAAAAACAAGAGAACAATGCCAGACAAAATGGAGGTCAAGAAATACGACCCAGTTGTTCGTAAGCATGTTCTTTACAAAGAATCTAAGATAAAGTGATCCCCTGCCAGCTTGACCGGTTGAGCTAGATGGATTTCTGTTTTCTACGCACTACTTCCCGCGACTTAAACCTTTAGATAACCTTTCCGTAATGCCCTTGAGTGTGGAATCTTCTTCAATTTCCCTTTTCAGTTTTCCAACTGTTGTGGATACTGTTCCATAGCGTTTTAGTTTAAAAAGTTTGGCTATGTACTGTAGTGTTACCCCCGATAGCTCTTGGCATAAGTACATGGAAACCCAACGCGGAATATTTTTTGAACCTGGGCCGCGAGCGGCCTTATAAATGCTTGCTTCGGTGACTTTAAACTTCTTCGCTACTGCAGATATAATTCGCTTACATGAAGGTCGCCATTTAGCATTTGCTCCTCTGGAAATACCGCGGACAGCAGTGGCTGACCTTCTCTTTCGCGATGACTTTCGAAACTTCTCATTCCCCATTATGGAAGATAGATTTTTCTTTCCATAAAATTTAGCCATTTCGTCATCAACGCCTTCTGATACGTACCGTCTGTACGCTAAGGCTCGCTTGGATGCCTGTACTTTTAGCTGCTTTTGAGTTTCTATGCGATTAAACCATATAGGCGGGTTTGCCTTACGTGTAAAGAACGTATAGCTACTGTATGGGTAGCGAACTAGCTCAGATGGTTTGACTTTAGAATGTATGTATCTTGAGAGAGGTAGCAAGTAACTCTCTGCTTGTATCAGCACTGCTTTATAACGACCTTTAAAAAGGGAACCTTCGCTTCGTTTCATCTTTTGATAATGTTGAGTGTATAAACCGTCTACCTGCCTCATGAATCTTGATAAATTACCTTCCGGTGTTTTTATAATCAGATGGTACTGATTTCTGAGCAAACAATACGAGTGAACTTCTACATTTAATCGAGCACAAGCATCGCCTAAGCCTTGGAGAAATCGGTCGTAATACTTATCTGATGGAAAAACACGCTGGTTATCTAAACTATAATTAGAAACATGGTACATCGCATCGGGATATTCAATTCGAAGGGGTCTGGCCATCTTAGTATTCTCTATTTAGTGGTCTTGATAGAATTAGAGCTGACCCTATATCTAGCGTAATTATGAAGCCACGTCAACTTAATTCAACAGAACAGTCTAAATTGAACAAAAATACCGGATAATTTGTGTCAGCGCGAGTGCAATAACAAATTTACAACGATATAAATAGCCTTGACCCCTTATGTTGTTGCCGATTACTCAGCCAAGGAGGCGCTCAAAATGAGCCTTCTAGGAGATGGATATCCTTCAATAGTCAGGGCGCTGTTTGACTGATCCAGTCCGTCGCCAAGTGACTCAAACGGCATCCATTTTGTCTTTCTTTGTTCTAAACTAGTCGTGGTGGAAGTATTGATAACAGCTATGTTGGTAAAACCACATCTTCCTAACCATTGCTCCAGAGTACCTAGAGAGGGTATAGACCATACATTTTTCATGCGGGCGTAATTCTTTCTGGGTATCAGACAATAACCAGTCGGTCCATCTACAAANAGTGTTTCTAGNACCAGCTCTCCTGTTGGCGACAAACACTTTTTCAGCTGCAGTATATGATCCAGCGGAGAACGCCTATGATAGATTACACCCATCGAGAATACTGTATCGAAGTAATATCTATTTGTCGCAATATCTTCTAACCGATAGGGTAAAATATAATTGTCCGTTTCTGGCAGAAATAGTTTAACTGCCCAAAATTGGGATAGGTAGGGCAAATGGGGTTCCAAGCCTACAACAAGGTCTGCCCCTGCTTCCAGCATTCGGAAGCCGAAATATCCATTCCCACTCCCTACATCAAGAACACTCTTTCCGGTTAATGGTCGAATGCTGTCCTTTAAGCGACCCCATTTCATATGGCACTGCCATTCAGAATCTATATGCACGCCGAATAAGCTGAAGGCACCTTTTCTCCAAGGCCGCAAGTCCATAAGTTGATCTTGAAGTACACCATACACATCCTCGCGGATTTCGCTTCTTTTTCCAATTTCAATTAAATCTCCAAAGCTCTTATGTGTTGCGTTTTCTTTCGCTATTTTGCCCAATTTTTCACGAGGGGTTAAAAACCTTCCTTGGCACGCTTTCATGAACTTAGTGGGGTCTATTAAGGGTTCTAGCGCACTTAATCTATTGTTTGATATTTTTTCTTGTAGCCGCTGAAGGTCGTCCATTTGCTTTTATTTTATAGAGAGCATGGATGCAAAGTTTAAACACTGAAACCAGACGTTAAAAGACTTAAATCCACTAGTTGCCACTCGATTCCGATGCGTATCTATGGATTCAGGGATCAATACGTCTTCTAATGCAATTCTTTTTTGGCTTATTTCCAACTTACTGTAACCATTTGATTCCTTGTACTTATGATACATATCGATAAAAAGATGATTTAAATTTTCGTCCCGAAAGACTATCTTTTCCGACATGACCAAAACACCTCCAGGGAGCAGTCCATCGTATATACGCGTGATTAATTCTTTTCTAAACGCAATAGGTAGAAACTGAAGTGTAAAGTTTAAAATCACTACGGACGCATTTTCTACCCTAGTTTCGCTAATGTCTTCACAGCGAATGTTAATAGCATCCGTATAAGCACCAAGTTTAATCTTTCTCTGTGTGAGCCTCTCTATCATCGCTCTTGACTTATCAACTGCAACTAGAGAAAAGTCCTTTCCTTGGAGCTGTTTGTTCATTTCAAATGTTGCACCACCTAGGCTGCAACCTAAATCGTAAATTTTACTTCCAGGCTGATGATACCGCTCAGCAAAAACGCCTATCATCTCCACAATAGTTTTATATCCTGGAACTGATCGTAAAATCATGTCGTCGAATACATTAGCTACCTTCTCATCAAAAGCAAAATCGCTAGGAGCTACCCTCTTAGCGAAAAGATCGTCTTTAGATGTATTTCTGTTTATCAAAGAGAGAGCCTATTATTAATTTTGATGGAGTAAAAACGAGAATCCATATAAGCTGATATTTATACGTCCATAAATTTAAGTATTACTTTTGAACTAAAACCAATTATTATTGGTAGAGTATTTTCTACTAGCAAATTACTTCTATTATCTGACAATAAATGCGACATTTAAATGGTGAAGTTTCTCACCTTCTAACCAAATATTTGCCCTTATTTCATTCATTTGATCGAGAGAAGGAAGTTTTAGATTTAGCTTGTGGAAATGGCAGGAATGGCTTATTCCTCCTAGAAAATAATTTTAATGTCACATTTGTGGATAAGAATGAGAAGGCTTTAGCCCAGATTTCATCCGCTGTTAAGAGAAACCGTAACCAGCTACATAGGCGTTTACAGGTCGATTTGGAAGGTGCAGAAAATAGCTTATTTGAGCCGGAGAGGTTTGGGGCGGTCTTGGTATTTAACTATCTTCATAGGCCCTTATTCCCGTCAATCAGATCTTCTATTTTAAAAGGAGGTTTGATCTTTTATGAGACATTCACTGCTGCTCAGAGAAAATTTGGAAGGCCCAAGAACCCACGCTTCTTGCTAAGGGAGAACGAACTTTTGGAAACATTTGAGGACTGGGAAATAATTGATTACTTTGAGGGGGTTAAATATGACCCTCAAAGGTCTATCGCAAGTCTTGTTGCAAGGAAACCCTGATCGATCATGCGTAGAATTAGAACAGTTTCGCTAAATAGAGGAGGCAGTAANCATCCAGCTTAATGCCGTGCATTGTGAGNTCCTTCGCACGAAGAGGAGGACACTGACTCTTTATATAAAGCACCAAAAAGTTTTAGTGCGTTGTCCTTTAAGTGCCACTAATAAAGAGATAGATGAGTTTATTCGNTCTAACTACGANTGGATTAATGAAAGNTTGNAAGAGGAGCGAATTTTTGAAAAAGAAATGTTAAAGATACAAAATAACAGCAAGATTTTTTATAGGGCCCGCGAGCTTACTATCGTATTTAGAGAAAGGCGGGAAAAAANAATATTAGTTAGCGGAAACAAATTTATCATTCAAGACAANAANATTAATCCTTCGGCGGCAACAATTCAGGTTGAAGACTACCTAATCGATAAGGCAAGTGAATACATCATACCGAGAGCTAAGAGTCTCGCTCGGCATTTAGGAGTGGACGGTAAAATCAAGGAAGTAAAATTGCGAAAAACAAAATCTAAATGGGGGCATTGCACATCTAAAGGTATAATCCAATTTAATTGGCTAATCATGCTAGCGCCTTATAGCATTATTGACTACATCATTACTCACGAAGTATGTCATCTAATTTATATGGATCATTCTCGACATTTTTGGAATCTAGTTGAATCTATTTGTCCTGGTCATAAAGATTACGTAACTTGGCTTAAAAACCATGAGCATCGGTTTTGGTTTGAATAAGATCTATGCTTTTTGATAAAGCAGGTCCCAAATTTTATTGCCTAATTTTTTCCCTCGTCTTTCGAATTTTGTCTCTGGGCGCTTTGGGTTNTCCCAAAAAANTTTTGGAGCTAGCGCATTTGACATTGAGGGAGCCTTTTCCAATACTTCCACCATNTGCTCAGCGTAGGGCAACCAATCAGTGGCAAGATGAAGATATCCGTTATTTTTGAGCTTTTCTGACACAATATTTACAAATTCAGGCTGGATAATGCGTCTTTTGGCGTGTCGTTTTTTTGGCCATGGATCGGGGAAAAATACTAGAACACGCTCAAGAGATTTTTCCTGAAAAGCATTTCTAAAAACCTCAGTAGCATCATGACAAATGAGCTTCAAATTTTTNAGNCTTAGNCGCTCTATGTCGTTTAATGTTCTTCCGATGCCCGGTTTGTGGACCTCAATGCCGAGGAAATTAGATTTTGATTCCTCATTTGCCATATCAATTAAAGAAGACCCCATACCAAAGCCAACCTCTACAGTAACNGGCAAGTAATTCTTGAAGATTTTATCCAGGTCTAACAAGNCTCCTGAAAAAGGAATTACATTATCGTCCCACAATTTTGCGATGGCTTGCCTCTGGGAGTTAGTTATTCGCCCTGATCGGGAAACGTAACTTCTTATTGGGCGATCTTTGCTGTTTTTATCTTTTCTCAATTTTAGTTAGCGATTTTAGAAGAACGGCCAAATTTCAACCTTAGTTTAAATACTAGTATCATTAAAGTGCTTAGATCAGGAATTCTCTGTTTCTTGCCGGTTATAATTATAGAAATCATTTAAAGCTATTATTTCTATAATCTGTTTTTGCTCCGAAAAGACAGAGAGCGATCCAGCCAAGTATGAGGAAAATTCCTCCAATAGGTGTAATTATTCCCAGCCCGCGTACCTCAGTCAATGTCAGGGAGTACAGGCTTCCTGAAAATAATATTATACCTAGTAAAAAAGAGTAAGCGCTGAGTTTTAATAGGCGCGAGTGAGGGAATTGCAGGTTTAGTAGGCTNACGGCTAACAAGGCTAGGGAGTGGTACATATGATATGTGACCCCAGTTTGAAATGTACTCAAGAGTTCTTCTGTGATGGATTCCTGTAAAGAATGCGTCATAAAGGCCCCTAGCAAGACCGCAAGGAGTCCGTTTACTGAAGCCATTGATATTAAAGGGTGAAACATTTAAAAGACAAAATAATGTGCTGACAAAAAGCTACAAACAATTTGCGGATCTGATTGTAAAATTTTAGCTAGGCGCGCATATAGACTTTAATTTTGTCCATAGCAGTCTTTTCAAGTTGCCTGATTCGTTCCGCCGACACGCCGTACTTCTCTGCAAGGTCATGAAGGGTTGACTTTTTATCACTAAGCCATCGGCTTTTTAGGATGTCTTGACTTCGATTATCAAGCTCAGAAATTGCTCGGCGTAGGTGATTATTTGTTGTCTTTTCCCACTCGTCGTTTTCGACATTGACTGCTATATCTGAGCCTTTATCTTCAAGATAGTATGCAGGTGCTTTATGAGGGATATCATCCTCATTATCTGCCTCAACATCAAATGACATGTCATAAGCGCTCATGCGCCCTTCCATTTGACGGACTACTTTGGCGTCTACTCCCAAGTCTTCAGCAACCGCCTCGGTTTCCTCATTATTCAACCATCCAAGCTGTTTTTTTGAACTCCTCAAGTTGAAAAAGAGCTTTCGCTGTGCCTTAGTCGTCGCAATTTTGACAATTCGCCAGTTGCGTAAAATATATTCGTGCATTTCTGCCTTAATCCAGTGGACTGCAAATGACACTAACCTAACACCGACCTCTGGGTTAAAGCGCTTAACAGCCTTCATTAACCCAACATTACCTTCCTGAATTAGATCTGCTTGAGAAAGTCCGTAACCTGAATACGATTTGGCCATATGTACTACAAAACGGAGATGCGCCAGGACCAGCTGTCTGGCCGCATCAACGTTATCTTCATAATAGTATTTATTTGCAAGCTCTCTTTCTTGTTCAGGAGTCAAAACAGAAATACTATTAACCGATGCAACATAGGCTGTTAGGTCCCGCCCGGGCATCGTTGGATGAATAATTTGTAAATTCTTTCCAGTTTCCATTTTTGGGAATCACCTAATGAATTGAGCTTGTTACATTGTATACTTATAGTGCTTTAAATCTAGATCACTAGNCATCTTACCATTTTCTTGGATNATTCACCATTTGCCGCTATTCCTTGCAGCTTGGNGCTGAGAATCATACCTTTTATCAATCTAGATGCTAGATGGAATTCTCAAAATTATATCACTGGTCGCTCTTGTAACAGCTATATATGGGCGCGATAAAGTGATTTTCAAGTATGAAGATCCCAAATATTCAGACGAGATAACATTAATTCAGTCTAAATGGACTACTTTAAAGCCGCCTTTGACAGATTTTTAGGGTTAGATACGGTGATTTGACGAATTTTAATAGCAATTTGACGCTTTTTAGAGAAATTAGAGCTATTTTCTAGTTTGACCTGCAGAACCTTAATCGATTTTCTTACAGGAACTAATCAGTAAACAGGGCAGAGATAAATAGTTTCGAATCAAAGGCTTTCAAATCATCAATCCCCTCTCCCACACCCACAAACCGAATCGGCAAATTGAGCTTTTTCGAAATTGCAAAGATAATTCCGCCTTTGGCAGTGCCGTCTAGTTTCGTTAATGCAATGCCGGTTAATTTTGCGTACTTATCAAAACTTTCAGCTTGCAACAAAGCGTTTTGTCCGGCAGTTGCGTCTAGAACGAGCAGTACTTCATCAGGCAAGCTTTCGTCTTGTTTTTTTAATACTCGGGCGATTTTTTCGAGCTCGTTCATCAAATTATCTTTTGTATGCAGACGACCAGCGGTATCTGCAATGAGAACATCGATGCGCCTTGATTTTGCAGATTGATAAGCATCGAATATCACGGATGCGCTATCTGAGCCCTTTGATTGTGCGATAACTGGCACACCGTTTCGAGAACCCCATATTTCAAGTTGTTCGATTGCTGCAGCTCTGAAAGTATCTCCTGCTGCAAGCATGACCGATTGACCCTGGCTTTGAAATCGTTTCGCCAATTTACCAATAGTAGTCGTTTTACCTGCGCCATTAACACCGACGGTCAAAATTACAAAGGGCTTATCCTGTTTTTCGGTACAAAGAGGCTCAGAGCAGCCTTCTAAGATTGACTCTAATTCGTCTTTCATTAAGTTAATTAACTGACTAGACTCGATGGTGCTTTGGTCTCTTGCGCGAATCTCTAATTTTTTCAATATTTCATTTGTAGCATCGACACCAACATCAGAGCTAAGTAACTGTGCCTCAATATCCTCGAGTAAGTGTCTGTCGATCTCATTCCTGCCAAGGAGCAAAGTTTTTAGGCCGTCGCTCAAGCGGCCTCGAGTTTTCATCAAGCCCTGCTTTAAGTGCTTAAACACAGTTTTCTACCTTAATAAATCTATGGAACCAAAAATTCGTTATGGAATATCCTAACATCTGAATCCGGTTAGTAGAATTAACAAAAGTGGCTAAACGGAATGACTGTAGTGAAGCCTACATTGTAAGATTGCACCGACGCAAAGTTTTAGTTTGGTAACAAACAATGATTAGTAAAGAGAATTCCGTCCGAATAATTTCAGGCAAGTACAAGTCCAGGAAAATTACTTTTCCTAGTCAGTCCGAAGTCAGGCCTACAGGCAACCGAATTAGAGAGTCGCTTTTTAACTGGATTCAGCTCGAAATTACTAACTCCCGATGCTTAGACTTATTTGCAGGCAGTGGTGCTCTTGGCATTGAAGCTTTATCAAGGGGCGCTGCAATTGCCACATTTATTGAATCAAACCGCGAGGCGGCTTTTTATATAAAAAAAAATTTAAAGAACCTTGGTGCGATAAATAGCGACTTAATCATAGCCGAAGCCACAAGTTGGCTCAAATGTTCAAAGGATATTGATCCATTCGATATCGTTTTTCTGGATCCGCCGTTTAAAGCAAACCTGATGTTTGACTGTTTCCAGTTGCTCGAGAGTAATAATATGATTGCTGATAACGGAAGTATTTACATCGAAACTGAAACAGAATTTAAAGAAGAGATATTACCCGAGAGCTGGCGCTTATCGCATAAAAACCAAGCGGGTAAAGTATTCTATTATTTGTATAAAAAAATAAACAAAAAGGGATAACCGTCCCGTATTAGCGAGAATTATGATTGGCTGTNTTTCTGATAGAATTTAGCAAGGATCAGTTTCTGGGNCCNATTGAAAATGTATACCCTTAAGTTGTAATTAACTAAATAAATCCAGTGCTGCTATAGGGAAATTAGAGCGAGAGGCTTAGAAATTTTTGTATGGTAGAGAACACTGATTGAGCATATGAAAGCAATTCGCTATCATGTTTCTTGTCTGTAAATGTATGCGAGGAAAATATGAGAATCGCAGTCTATCCTGGAACATTTAACCCGATTACCAACGGCCATACCGACCTTGTGGAGAGAGCGGCCGGCTTGTTTGATCAGATTGTTGTCGCAGTTGGCACGAACACACAAAAAGGAAAAGGACTGCCAGCATCTGAAAGAGTAGCTCTTGCAAAAGAGGTTCTAAGAGAGATAGATAATGTTGAAGTTGTATCTTTTGAAGGCCTACTAACTGATTTTGTTCATGATAAAGGCGCAAATATCATTCTTAGAGGATTGCGAACGGTTGCTGATTTTGAATATGAATTTCAACTGGTCGGTATGAATCGGGTTCTAAATCCCGAAATAGAAACAGTTTTCCTAGCTCCAGCAGANCATCTATCTTACATTTCCTCGACTCTTGTTAGAGAGATCGCATTTTTCGGAGGCGATATTTCTAAGTTTGTTCATCCGGCGGTAGCTGAGGCAATCCTAAAGGCTTAAATTTATCTTTGGCATTTTGTACAATACACCGTACTTCGCNTAGCAAGCTGGATTTCTCGAAGAGGATTTCCACAAGTGTTACATTCTTGATCACCTCGCCCATAGACATTCAGTGACTGCCGGAAATATCCAGGATTACCATCACTGCCTGTAAAATCTCGAAGAGTTGTTCCTCCTGCATGAATGGCCTCTTCGAGNACTTTTCTTATCGAATCAGCAAGTCTTTCGTATCGCCTAAGNGATATTTTACCAGAAGGTATTTTCGGATTGATCCCNGCCAAAAAAAGTGCCTCGTTAGCATAGATATTCCCTACTCCCACGACGATGTTGCTATTCATAATGAATGGTTTTATCGANATGGAACGTTTNCTGCTTGCTGAAAAAAGATATCTGCCTCCNAAGTCANTNTCCAGTGGNTCGGGTCCTAAATTTATAAGAAGGGAATGTGTATCTTGACTTTTTGCTTGCCACAAAACGCAACCAAATCGTCTAGGATCTCTATACCTTAGAGTGTATCCTGCGTCGAAACTGATATCGACATGATCGTGCTTTCCAGGCAGATCGCTATCTTTCACTATGCGCAAACTTCCACTCATGCCGAGATGAATTAACATAGTTCCCAAGCCATTTTCGAAAAGAAGATATTTACCNCNGCGTGTCAGTCTTTGGATTTTTAAACCTTCCAGTAATGANGGAAGCTCNACNGGAATAGTCCATCTAAGATTGCTTTGACGTATGCAAACTTTCTTTATCCGATGATTGATGATAAAGGGTTNTATACCTCGTAACGTCGTTTCTACTTCTGGAAGTTCAGGCAAGTTTTCTTCACCAGTTTCAGATTAACTAATAGGNNACTTTGAAAGCAGTCGTTATAATCAATCTTTTGAGATAAGTGAAGTTTTTCAGATAAATCTTAATGAGCNAGAACTATGCAGGCGAAAATAATCCTTGGCGTTGATGCCGGTGGAACATTTACAGACTTCGTATTCATTAAATTGGGAGAACGCATATCCGTCAGGACTCTGAAAATTTTATCTTCNCCAGATGCTCCAGAAAAAGCCATTCTTGACGGAATCAGAGAGCTAGGTCTTACTTCAGAATTAAAGGACGGAGGCGTTGANATTGTGCACGGAAGTACTGTTGCCACCAATGCAGTTCTAGAGAGTAGGCTTGCTAGAACCGCGTTCGTTACGAACCGTGGTTTTAANGATCTACTAACGTTAGGCAGGCAAACACGACCGGCTTTATATCAGTTGGAGTTCGAACCGATTCCGCCGCCTGTGCCGCGTNACCTTTGTTTTGAGACAGGAGGCAGAGTTGGCGCAGACGGTTCTGTAGTTGAAGGACTTCCTCAGCCTGAAGTTGAGGATTTGTTAACNCGAATCATTTCGCANAAACCTGAGTCGGTGGCTATTAATCTCTTATTTTCCTTTGTTAACCCAGAATATGAAAAAATACTGGAGAAGGCTCTTGCAAAGAGNCTTCCCTCAGTACGCGTGAGTCGTTCCTCGGCAGTTTTGCCAGTCTATAAGGAATTTGAGAGAGGCGTTGCAACTTGGCTTAACGCAGCGCTAGAGCCAGTAATTTACCGCTACCTTGTTGGTTTAAAAGAGAACTTAGGCAGTTCCAAGTTGCAGATTATGCAGTCTAGTGGTGAAACTATTTCAGGGGAGTCAGCGGCGGAGAAAGCAGTAAATTTGTTACTCTCGGGTCCCGCAGGAGGTCTGAAAGCTGTTCAATACTTGGGAAAGGAAATTGGAGAAAGAAAATTAGTAAGTTTTGATATGGGAGGAACGTCAACAGACGTTGCACTTATTGATGGAATCATTGAGACGACAACGGAAGGGACCATCGGGCCTTACCCCGTCAGTGTGCCAATGTTAGATATTCATACAATTGGTGCCGGGGGCGGCTCGATTGCGTTTATAGACCAAGGAGGGCTTCTTAGAGTTGGCCCAAAGTCTTCGGGAGCCTTCCCAGGGCCAGCTTGTTATGCTAGAGGCGGNANAGAGCCTACAGTAACAGATGCTCACCTAGTGTTAAACAGGTTGTCAGATAAGTCAGGTTTGGCCGGGGGGTTGAAGTTNNAAAAAAAATTGGCTATNACCGCCATAGAAAGCCTAAGTGTTCCACTAGGTTTAAGTGTTGAAGCGGTGGCTTATGGCATCATTCAAATTGCAACTGAACATATGGTAGAAGCAATCCGATTAATTTCAGTAAATAGAGGGTATGATCCGAAAGATTTTACTCTCGTGAGTTTTGGTGGTGCAGGTGGTTTACATGTGTGTGAGATTGCAGAGGGGATGCAAATGCGGAAAGCTATTGTCCCTGTTTATGGAGGAGTGCTGTCAGCGTTAGGTATGCTCGTCGCCGAGCAGGGGCGTCAATTTGTGCATACTGTTAATCTAATTGCGGATAATTCGACGGAGAAAGAAACTGATGAACGCTTTGTAAGATTGTATGAAGAAGGGCGGCGCGTTTTAATTAGCGAAGGTATCGAGGAAGAGAATCTTAAGGCACGCTACTCTGTAGATTGTCGATACCAAGGTCAGTCATACACGTTGAATATGCCGTGGCCAGGTTTTTCTGACTGTTCTGGTTCGTTTGCTGACTTGCATCGAATCAGATATGGATATTCGCTAAAGGAGAAAGTTGAAATTGTAAATTTGCGGGTAACTGTCTATACCTCTGCTAGGGACTTTAAGCTGTCAAATTATTTGGTAGATGAAGGGTTAAACAATTTCAGCGAAAGCGTTAGAAATTTGAGTGATAGGAGAGAAAATTCGTTGCAGGAGGAAAAATTAGACGACGGCAATGAGATCAGAGGGCCTGCCGTAATTTCTCATTATACTTCTACGACATATATTGCTCCAGGCTGGCAAGCTAACTTTGATGTGAAAGGGAATTTGATTCTAACCCGAGAGAAAGTCGATTGATCTTCAAGATGCTCAAAAACGTATAAATTAACGTAGCGGTAGAAAAAAGCGAATTCTTCTTGGCCAACTTTACTTTTTGTCACAAAATACTATTTAGAATGAATATGTTTCAATTTAACGTTCGTGTAAGTCTAATATATTTGATGTTCTTGCTCGGAAGGGTTTACGCCCTAGAAAGCAATACTGACGAGCCTTCAGTAGAGGAAACCGCGCGTGTTCGATTGTACTATCTTGAGAAGCCCGTGGTTGTGGACCCGAATTCAGCGACTACTCTTGCTAATGCCTTTTTGAGTCAAATCTCCGAAACGGAAGAAGTTGACTCTATATCTAATGCGGATAGTGAGACCATAGAACGTTATGCGCTTGCTATTGAAATGATAGAGAATGCTGGAGGGGTTTGGGATAGTCAATTGGTGGAACAATTATCGACATTGGGCAACTTTCAGCAACAGCGACTAAATCACCCGGCTGCGATTGAATCTTATAGGAGAGCGATTCAAATTAATAGAATAGCTCAAGGATTGCATACGCCTGATCAAATACCGTTCCTTGAAAATATGATTGAAAGTCTTGTTGCCACCGAAGATTGGGAGCAAGCAGATTTGTATAGCGATTACCTATTTTTTGTCCAGCACAAGGTTTACGGCATCAATGATCCGCGTTTAATACCGGCGCTAGAAAGATTAGCCTCGTGGAACATAAGAGCATTCAATTTAGGCTATGGAGATCAGCTCGGAGCTCGGTTGAGCTCCGCACAAATGCTTCTTAGCGCTGGGCTTCGCTCTGTTGCTGCGCACTACGGTCGGCGCGACGAAAGGTTTCTTCAATATCTGAAAGATTTAGTTAGATCGGCTTATTATGTAAAGATGTACCCAGAGTATTTGGTAGGCATAGACCAACCTGAGTTTAGATCTAGGCAGGAGAATCTGCGGCAGAAGCTGAACAGTAACACAATCTACCCTCGAAGTTTCAGCCTCGGAGAAGCCGCACTGAGAGATATAATCAATTACCATATAGAGGAGGACGGCAGTGTCTTTGCTATCGCAGAGGCAATAACCCACCTTGCGGACTGGTACCTTCTTTTCGACAGAAGAGCTAATTCTGACAATCGTTATCTTCAGGCATGGAACCTTTTGAGCACAGAGCCCGATGGAGACCAACTTAAAGAGCGGTTATTTGGGAACGTGGTGCCATTACCTACTTTCATCGAAAGGCCAAAGAATCTGGAGATGCGAGCATCTAACCCTAAGATTAGATCGAATTTGAAATACTCAACCGCAGATGTGTCGTTTTCCGTATCGATTACGGGTGCGGTCCGAAACATTGAGGTGCTAACAGAAGAAAATGAAGAGAATGCTAATCTGTTATCCAGACTAAGGAGAAATGTCCGTTTTTCCAAGTTTAGACCCGTCATTAAGAAAGGGCGGCCGACTCACAGTGAGGGGCACGTTTTTCGTTATCGATATTGGTATTAAAGAAAGTAGCTAGGATGTAGCATCATCACTGAAGAATTTTGTTAGAGGCAAGTCGAATATAGGTGTATGCCCTTTTATTTATTATGGGCAATTCAGTAGATAAAAGTAGTTAAAGTATTCAAAAGGCTGATAATTGTAGCGAATATCTCTGAGATTCGCGAAATTTTCTAGAAGATAGTTGGTTATTACTGCGCGTTAACTGTGAAGGGAAACTCTAGTAGAATGAAGAGCATGAAATTTGCAATAAGACCCATATATATAGTCATCTGCAGTGCATGCTTGTTTTTCACAGCATGTCAAAGCTCAAGCCAAAGTTCGCAGTCGATCGACGCCGTCTTCTCCAAGCCAGAGTTCGTCTAGCTCCAGGTCGACGCCGTCTTCTCCAAGCCAGAGTTCGTCTAGCTCTAGGTCGATGCCATCTTCCCCAAGCCAAAATTCTGCATCGTCACCGCCAGACTTAAGTCCAACCTTGCCAAACTCCTCTGCTCAAACGGCATCGCAAGAGAATCAAGGGCAGCCTGAGGTTTCGGGACCTCAGACAATTCCAGGCGCAAAAGCGCCTCCGGGACAAGAAAGCCGTCAAGTTGGTGATCCATTGCCTTCGGGAGGCGGTGCTGCCGCAATGCCAGCAATAGAGACCAGCAGAGGAGGTCAGCCGGGGGAAGAACGAATTGGTTCGATGGGAGGCAGAGATACCTCTACAGGTGATATTAACGGGGAAAATGGGAGAACTATCTCTAATTTACCACCAAATCAAAGCCAAAGTGGGGATTATAGTCTAGATACACTCCCAAATGGAGTGCTTGGTGGGGCTAATCAGGCTCAGGGACGGGGAGCTACAACAGCACAAGAGCGGGCGCGCGTGCTTGATGAACGGCTTCGGAAAGGTTATGAGACGTTTGATGGTTTCATTTTAAGCGAGAGAGAGAAGGCTCAGAACGAGAGTAATGCGGCGGGCAGCTCGCAGCCGGGCGCTGATGGGGGTGGAGGAAACGCGCAATATCAACCTCAGACTATGCAAGAGGCAGTCGGAGATCCCTCGGGCGTCTTGGGCGCTCCCCAAGCTGCTTCGGCTAGGAGCAGAGAGGTGGCGGAGAGTTTTCCAGCACCAGATGACATTCCAAGTGGANGAGACGATGATGTGGTCGCACGCCAGTTGCGAGAAGCCGCGATGCGCGAACCAGATCCAGAGCTTAGANAAGCACTTTGGGATGAATATCGGAATTATACCGGGTTGAGCGGAGGTACAGATCAATGAGGTTGACGTACAAAAACATTTTTGCATTATTTTTTACCTTATTTCTAGTGACTGGGTGTGCGACACACACAGTTAAGACGACTTCATACACTCCAGTCATCCAAGATAGTCAAAACATAAGCGAGGACTTTCTTCTCGATGTTGGAGTCGCAATATTTGATCCAGGAATTGATGAACTAGACGATGATCAGGAACAGGTAACAAATCATCAGGTTCGTATAGCTGAGTCGAGATATGCGCCTTACCTTCTGTCAGAAACACTTCAGCGTTCAGCGAACTGGGGTATTGTGCGCCTGATGCCAAACTCAAATAGCCCAATGGATGTCTTCATTGAAGGCGTAATTATGGAGTCAAATGGTGAAATGATGGGCATGAGAATTGTTGTCTCAGATTCCACAGGCCGTCATTGGTATACGAAGGAGTATGAGCAGGCGATAAGTCAGTTTAGTTATGATCCTTCGCAGCGGCAACAAAATGATCCATTCCAAATACTTTATAACAATATTGCGAATGATTTATTGGCATGGCGTCAAAAAAATCTCGATGAGTCGAACATTACTGAAATTCGAACGATTTCAGAAATGCTCTTTGCAAGAAGATTCTCTTCTGAGGTTTTTGATAGCTTCCTCACTCAAGATCGAAATGGGGTATATCAAATCACATCATTACCTGCGAACGAGGATCCGTTACTTGAGCGCATACGAGACATCCGGGAGCGTGATTTCATGTTCATAGATACAGTACAAGATTATTATGCTACCTACGTACGTCAAATGCGTCTGCCTTATGACTCTTGGCGGGAACAAAGTTATCACGAAACTATTGAACTCAGGGAATTAGAAGCTTCTGCTCGACGTAGATTTATCGCTGGTGCTGTAGCCGTTGTGGGAGGACTTGCTGCTGCCACGCAAGGGAGTAATTATGGCACGCAAGTAGGAGGGGCGGTTGGAGTTGGTGCCGGCGCTTATTTAATCAGAAGCGGCTTCGACAAACGAGCTGAGGCACGTATGCACATGGAAGCCATTGAAGAACTTGGTCAATCGTTGGAAAGTGAAGTGGCCCCTCAGGTCATTAGTTTAGAGGATCGAACAATAACCTTGACAGGATCTGTTGAGGAGCAGTATGAGCAATGGCGAGAAATATTGGCAGATCTGTATGCGGTTGAAGTGGGACAGCTGTGATTTAAAACCTTNTTTTTGNCCGTNAAGTCAACAGAGTAAGACATGTCAAATACCGGTGAAGAGAAAGAGATAGACGAATCGTCTGCAATCGACTTAGCAGGTCAAATACACCTCAATGCTGCTTCGATCTCTGATTCTAATAAACCTCCGACATGGATGTGGTTTGGTGTTGCTGGCCTTACAATAATTGCATTATTGGTAATATTTGTTTTACCGCCACTGGTCAGCAGGTATCAATTACCGCTCGAGCCGAGAATTGATACGTCGCAAATTCAGCAAAACCGCCCTACTACTGATTCGGCTGTCTCTGAAATATCTCCTTTTGAGCAAGCGCAACGGGCCAGACAACGCAAGGAAGCACAGGATGTTCTGGCGGAACTCCTGGGACTACAATCAGAATTAGAGCGACAAAAAGTGGACTCCTGGGCTATCAGTGAGTTTGAGGCCGCGCTTGATACTGCGGCCTTGGGGGACAGTTTTTATAGAGAACAAGATTTTGTAAAAGCCACTGAAACATACTCTGAGGGACTTGTTGAGCTTCAAGAAATATTAGATTCTGTGGACGCTGTTTTTCAGAATTCTCTGGAACAAGCAGAAGACGCTTTCAATCGCAGCGATGCGGCGATGGCCATTGATGGGTTTACTCTTGCCGTTTTGTTAGATCCAAGTAGTGAAGATGCAAGCATTGGTTTGGAGAGAGCGCTAGTGCTCGATCAGGTTTTAACCTTAATAAACTCAGCTGAACAACTATTAGAAGACAACGATCTTGCAGAGGCTAAGCGAGTATATGAGGAAGTCTCTTCGTTAGACCGTTATAACGAGTCCGCCAAGCGGAGCATTGATCAAATCTCTCAGTTAATGTTGGAAGCTGATTTTTCGCGGAGAATGTCAATAGGGTATGAGCAACTACAAATGGGAGATGCTGAACAAGCTATCGCTCAGTTTGAATCGGCAACAGACCTTGGAGTAAACGAAGAACAGGCTTTGGCTGCGATCAAGCAAGCTGAGAATGAAATCGCTAACGGCAAAATCACAGCTATTCGAGAGCATATTTTGTCTTCGGAGAGTCAGGAAAATTGGCAACAAGCGGTTACTCACTATGACAGTGTTTTAGAGATAGATTCAAATATAGTATTCGCTGTGGAAGGTCGAGATTATGCAAGTAAGCGAGCACAGTTAAACGAACTACTCGTAAGGGCAATTGCTGGGCCTGACCGTTTTTATGAAGAAGATGTTTTTCAGCAAACTCTTGATATTTACTACACTGGCCGTGAGGTAGAAAAACAACGAGGTGGTTCCGTACTAGCTGGCCAGCTTGACCAATTAGAACAATTGCTAGAAACCTCTCAAATCCCCATAGAAATCCAATTTGCTTCAGATAATTTAACTGACGTCACAATACTTAGGGTGGAAAATCTTGGCCTTTTCGAAAAAACCTCGATGGCACTAAAGCCTGGAAGGTATGTGGCTCAAGGCAAGCGTATCGGCTATCGAGAAACGCGAACCGAATTTGTGGTCGGTTTTGGGCAGACTCCAAACATAGTAAATGTTCTATGTACAGAGCGTGTGGTTCCAACCAATAGGTGATCGTGTTGGAGAATTTTGAAAAGAGCAAAAATATCTCAGAAGCTATAGTTCCTATAGATTTCTCCCCCAATGATGGAAAAGGNTCAGATAAACCATTTAAGTTTAAGTTGGCTTACGCCGTTCTTCTTTTCTTTGGCNCTATATTCGGNTTTTCTGGCTGGTTTGTCCTTACAGCCAAGTCNGTTTTTGTTCAGGTAACGCCAATCACAGCGCAAGTGGAGATAAATGACGGCATTAGCATAAAACTTGGGCAAAGATATTTAATCCGGAGCGGCAACTACTCATTGGTGCTGACCAATGATGGCTACCACGCAAGGAACACAACGCTCAAGATAAGTGAGGAGCAATCTCAAACACATTCNTTCGAAATGGAACGATTACCTGGAGTTGTCTCAGTCACTACTCAGGGACTTGCTGGTGCTCGAGTTCAAATAGATGGGGTTGACGTTGGAACTACGCCATTAGCCGATATCCCAGTAGAGTTTGGCGAACACTATTTACAGATATCTTACGAAAGGTATCTGGATTTTGAGAAGNATATAAAAGTTGAGGGTAGAGGGGTCGAACAAGAATTTTCCTTGCAGCTTGAGCCAGCATGGGCAGTAATCGGACTAACTACGACTCCCGATGGCGCTGAAGTCATNTTAGATGGTGTGGTTATTGGGGAAACGCCGATAANTGCTGAAATTTTACAAGGTAGGCGCGATATAATGCTGAAGCTCNNTGGCTTTAAAGCCTGGAGTAATCAACTTACTATAATCGCAGGTGAAGATTTTGTTGTGCCTAGTGTTGAATTGGAGCCNGCAGAAGGGTTAGTTTTTATCCGTAGCGACCCTACTGAAGCTTCATTAACCGTCGGAGGTGTATTTAAAGGTTTGACGCCTTTAGAAGTGGCTCTTGCTCCCGATCATGACCACGAGCTAACCTTGTTTAAAAACGGATATCTGTCAAAAAAGTCGATTGTGCGCANGGTACCTAATGAGGAAAAATCTGTCTCTATTTCCCTTCAGGCAATAACGGCTGATGTTGACGTTATAGCGTATCCTGAAGATGCNGAATTGTACGTAGATGGTGTCTTTCGCGGNTCCGCTAACCAAACTGTTCAACTGATGGCGGCCAGCCAGCAAATCGAAATTCGTAGAGAAGGTTACGTCCCTTACATCACCGAATTCACTTCACGACCTGGAATCGATCAAGTAATACGCGCTAGTCTGAAGTCATTAGAACAAGAGCGTTTGGATCAGATAAAGCCAATAATTACAACCGTAGCCGGAGAGCGCCTTAAACTTTTCTACCCAAACGCTTTCACTATGGGGGCATCTCGTCGCGAAGCAGGCAGAAGGCCAAACGAGAATATCAGGGAGATTTTGTTGGAACGCCCGTTCTACTTTGGGTTTAAGGAGGTAACCAATGCCGAGTATCGGTTGTTTGATAGTGAACATTCGTCTGGAACTGTGTCGGGAGTTACCTTAAATAATGAAAATCAACCCGCAGTTCAACTAAGTTGGTCCAAAGCAGCCCTGTTTTGTAATTGGTTGAGTCAACAAGAGGGACTGCCGGTCTTTTATCAGTCGCAAGATGGTGAAGTCACAGGTTTTAACGCTGAATCTACTGGATATCGCCTACCCTCTGAGGCCGAATGGGCATGGGTTGCCCGCACTAACGGCAGTGGTAACAGCCTAAAGTACCCGTGGGGTGATCGATTACCTCCCCCTGAGGATTCTGGAAACTTCGCAGATATCACTGCCCAAAGTTATCTAGGTGAGATAATTTTTGATTATGACGATAAGTATTTTGCAACATCACCAGTAGGCGTTTTTACACCAAACTATTATGATATTTACGACTTGGCGGGCAATGTTGCAGAGTGGGTGCATGATTACTATGGCGCAGCTGGCTCTGTCGGAATAGAGACTGATCCGCTAGGTCCAGAGCTCGGGCAATTCCATACGATTAGAGGGTCAAGTTGGTCTCATGGTGCAGTCACCGAAATGCGCTTGTCCTTTCGAGATTTTGGCGAAGAGCCTCGTGACGATGTTGGTTTTCGTATTGCTAGATATCTCGAAGAGTAGTGGTGAAATGTGATTCTGGAGAGTACAAGCTATGAAATTCTTTTTCGCACTGATTTTTTTTATATCGAGCTTGGTTGTTCATGCTCAAGAAACCGATCTGATAGAAAACGATCAATCTGCTGCTATTGAGTCACTAGAAGTTAATCCAGCAGAAACTCAAGAAGACGAAAGTGAGGATAATATTACACCTGACCCTGAGTCAGAAGCACGTTTTATTCCTACTGAGCAGATTTCTCAAGACTTAGGAGTTTCCTTTCCGGTTGATATATAATAAGTCATTAAAAAGGGATGATTTATGAAGCAAGGTTCGTTATACGAAGCACTATTTCAGATTGGCGCACTTATCTTTGTGATAATCGTGGTGCATGCGACATATGTAACGGTAATACGCCCGAATGCTGATCTAATCCAGGAACAACAACAGCTCTTACAGCAGCAAGATGACAATTTTGTACCAGAAAGGTCAGTGTTTATTATTCTAAGGGATTTCGAGCAAGAGACCTGTATTATATTAATGCTATGGGCAATGGCCATAATCACTATGAAAACTCGGCACACATTGAGAGAGCGAGCTTTGCTTGACCGCATACTGATTAACTTACAGGATGGAATGAGTATTTTGCCAGAGGACTGCAGAAATTACTCGAGGCCTGTACAAGCCTTATCTAATCGAGAACGAGAGTTCTTGTTACCACGGGCTCTTCTAGCAGGGCTTCATCGATTTCAAAGTACAGAAAATATTCAGGCAGTTTCTTCCATTGTAAAAGATACTTGTGAGACAGAAGCTGACAGAATGGAAACAGAGCTAACTATTGTCAGATATATTGCGTGGGCGATACCTTCGATCGGGTTTTTGGGAACTGTTCGAGGTATTGGAACGGCTCTTGGTCAGGCCTACCAAGCGGTTAGTGGAGATATAGTCGGGGTAACTCAAAGTTTAGGGGTAGCGTTCAACTCAACTTTTGTTGCTCTCGTAGTTAGTATTTTCCTGATGTTCATACTGCATCAGCTGCAGTTACTTCAAGATCGTTTAGTTCTTGATTGTCAGAACTATTGCGATGAGCGACTAATACGACACATGCAAGTACCTGAAAGAATTGAGTAGAACAGGTTCATACTAGAGAAACTAATATGTCCATTAAAGTCATAGAGATTAATGACTCCAACATAAGGGTGGGCGACGAGACAGGAATTATATTCCAGAGTCCAGGGTTTGCATTAGTTACTGAGGATAAACTAGAGGTTGGGGAGTTGGCGGAGCGGCAATCTCGCATTCAACCTACCAATAGTTTCAGCAAGTACTGGTACGAACTTAATCTTGAGCCTATATCTCATTCTGCAAAGGTTAGACATAACGCGGATCTTGCATATGCTCAACTTACGTATTTAGCAGCAGAGGCTGATATTGATCAAGATGTCATCTTTTCCGTACCGGGCAACTTTTCCAAAGATCAACTTGCAATCTTATTAGGATTAGCTCGGCAGACAAAATTCACACCGGTAGGATTCGTTAATTCAGCTTTAGCTGATTCAATTCAAGCAACTTATAAAAAGCAGAGCTTGCATGTAGATATTCAATTACATCAAGTGGTAATCACTACGATAGTTATGAATGAGGCTTTTTTTAAAGTTGAAAATGTCGTGCAGGTCCCTGGCGTTGGGGTCCAGAATTTCATGAATTTAATGATGCAAGTAGCTACCGATTTGTTTATTGATCAATGCCGTTTCAATCCCCAGCATGATGCTATTTCAGAGCAGGAGTTGTACAACGTACTTCTCGCTTGGTTTTCAAACTATGAAGAAGGTAAAACACTTCAATTAGAACTACAGAGCAGTGATACAGCCCATCTAGCTAAGTTGCCGTGGGAAAATTTAACAGGAGTACTTGATAGATATTATCGAAAAATTAATGAGCAAATAGGCGCGCTAACAGTTGGGAGTGAAGTTCAACTGGTGCTAAGTGAAAGTCTTAGTCGTCTCCCTGGTTATTTACGGACTATCCCGAGTGATTTAGCTTATGAAGTAGCATCTTGTTATCAGGGAGCAAGGGCATGCATAAACCACCAAAAGCTTATTGCTTCCCAAGATGGAGAAATAACTCTCGTTGATAAATTAGCAAAATCAGAGTTAGGAATCGACGATTTAGTCTCAAAATCGGAAGTGCAACAAAGTGAGTTAGCTAGTCATTTACTTTTTGGAAATGAGGCGGTCGAACTTCGCCGAGTGGTTATACGAAGTACGCCAGGAAAGCCTGAGGTACGGAAATCTTCTCAGGAGATTAATCTAGCCATGGAAGGTTTGCCAGAGCACCTCGGGACGATAGATAAGACAGACTCGGGTGTCTATTTTAATTCCACGAATGATCACGCGATCTTGAATCATCGATCAATTAGTCAAGGAATTCATCCATTACAACTTGGAGATCACATAAGATTTGCGGAAACTGGTAAAGAGATCCGATTGATTAAGGTGTGGAATGGCAAGTAATAGTAAATCAAATCGACGGGAAGTTAATCCCTTGAGTTTAGCGTTCCTGGACGTTATGTTTTGTGGCTTTGGAGCAGTCATTCTTATCTTTCTGATTATGGATCATGCTAGCACTGTAACTCCAGAAGCTAATAATCCGGAACTAACAGCAGAAATCAATTTGCTGGAAGAAGAAGTAGAAACCGGTCAACTGGGGTTGGTTGAGATTCGTAACACTTTATCTGAAGTTTCATTAGAAGTAGTCACTGCAGAGGGCTTAGCCCTTCAAATAATGGAGGAGATTGATTCGTTCCTTCAAGAGCTGGCAGCATTAGAAAACAACAGTATGGCCACTGAAGAAGATATAGCTCAGTTGCGTTCGGACGTAGAGGCTCTAGAAGAAGAGCTATTGCGCCTTCAAGCAAGCGCTTTTGAGCAGGAAGGAAACAGCGTTCGTCAGTTTCTGGGTGATGGTAATCGTCAGTATTTATCGGGGCTCTTCTTAGGTGGGCAGCGAATATTGATTCTGCTGGATAGTTCTGCTTCCATGCTCGATAGTACGATCGTTAATATTATTCGCACTCGCAACATGGATGATGATCGTAAAAGAAGTGCACCTAAATGGCAGCGCGTAGTAAATACAGTCGACTGGGTAAGCACACAGCTACCAATTACAAGCCAGTATCAGATTTGGAGTTTTAACACGAGTTATGCACCAATTCTTCCAGAAATGGGCAGTATTTGGCTCGAGGCTGCAGACAGAGATTTACTTAATGAAGCTATTGAAAAAGTAAAAAGCCTTGTGCCCGAAAACGGAACTAATCTGACCCAAATTTTCAGAGCTGTCGCGAACATGTCTCCTCCACCCGATAATATATTTCTTATTACAGATGGATTACCTACGCTGGGTGATAGAAACTCCCCAGATTCGTTAGTGACACCGTCCGAGCGGCTAGAATTTTTTGAAGAGGCAGTCGAGGAGCTATCCCCAGGAACGCCAATTAATGTAATACTGATGCCTCTCGAGGGAGATCCTAGCGCTGCCGCAGCCTATTGGCAGTTAGCACAATATACGAAAGGTTCGTTTTTAACGCCGTCTAGGGATTGGCCTTAAGAATATGACATACTTTATGCTCTTAATTTCACAGACTCAATTTTTTAGATGACTAAACGCAAAAACAGGGACGCAGACTCTTTTACGGTATCTTTTTTAGATGTCGCATCCTGTGGGTTCGGTGCCATGATTATTTTATTAATGATCACTAAATCGTCTGCTCCTACAACGTTAGAAGTGACTGAAACTGCTGTTCCGGAAGGATCGGTGGCAGAATTACAGGACCAGTTGTTTCAAATCCGCGGCGAAACAACTATTGTCAACCGGGAGCTAAATGCGAAGCAGGAGCAGCTTTCGTCGAATAAAGAGCGTGTGGCGAGATTGCGAAGAGATCTAGAGAATATCCAGGGCCGATTCAATACGACAAAGGACCTCTCTGATGAAACTACAGATGAAATGGGGCGCCTTGCCCTTGCGCAGCAGAGTTTAACGGACGAAATGCAGCGTTTGCTGGCAAATACTAGCGCACCCGATAACAATGTGATCGGAGGCGTGCCGGTTGACAGTGAATATATAATTTTTGTAATAGATACGTCCGGAAGTATGTTTCAGAATCCGAGCTGGGACAAAATGCTTGGGGTGATAGAGGACACTCTGAATGTGTATCCGGAGGTAAAAGGGATTCAGGTTATGAATGATATGGGTGATTATATGTTTGATTCATATCGTGGAGACTGGATTCCAGATACGCCAGGCAGACGAAGTCAAATTATATCTACACTCAGAACATGGAATCCCTACAGCAATAGCAGTCCTGTCGAGGGCGTTACCCGAGCGATAAACACGTTCTATGCTCCTGATAAGAAAATAAGTATTTACGTTCTTGGAGATGACTTTCAGCCAGGGGGTTCGATAAGAGAGGTGCTCCAAACGATTGACAGAATTAATCTAGAAGATGCTAATGGTGATAGACTAGTTCGAATTCATGGGATCGGTTTTCCTACTATATTTGCTGGTCCGCGACGATTTCAGCAGAGTGTCTATAGATATTCTACGTTGATGCGAGAGATGACGATCCGAAACGGTGGCACGTTTGTTGGTTTGAACGATTATCAATAATTGTGCGTATACTAAAGGTAAAGTGTAACTAGAGTACTTAAATGAAAATCCGAATAAAAAACTGGACTGCCTGCTTCAGGCCACCCGTGTTATTAATTTTGGTAGCTCTGATTTCATCGTGCGGGGTAAGCAATTTAGTAGTAGAGGGGAGCTTTCCCACTCCTAATATAAATAAGATCCCGTTGTCTATGGCTGTATACTATGATCAAGCTTTAAGAGAATTTTCTTACATGGAGTATAGCGAAACTGGCCGTGAAGAAATTAACGTCGAGAGCGGCGAATCTCATATTAATCTTTTCAATGCTGTGCTCCCAGCGATGTTTGAGGAAGTTGTTGAGATCGAAGGACTTGATGATCCAAAGGCTTTGGAGGTAGATGCTGTTTTTGCGCCAGTGATTGAGGAATTTCAGCTAGCGCTTCCAGAAAAGACCAAGCTTGAGGTATATGAGGTTTGGATCAAATACAACATGCGAATAGTCGACAGCAGTGGCGATTCGCTAGCGGATTGGGTGGTGACTTCCTACGGNAAAACCCCAACCGAAACTTTTCGGACCGTCGAAGACGGAATTAACGAAGCGGCCGTAGTAGCATTGNGGGATCTTGCTTCGAGCTTTTCGCTGAATTTCACTCGAATACCAGAGGTGCAAGATTGGTTAAACAACCTTTAATAGAGGGCTAATTTAACTGGTGACCCTATGATTGTAGCTTTGAAAATTAGACTGTCTTTGACTTGCATTTTTATCTGTATGCTAGCTTCTTGTACGACCACTACTGTTGACGAATTTAGACAAGGCGAAACTGGTATAGAGAGCGATGAATCTGTAGTAATTCTTGGTCGCCGTCAGGCAAGCGACTTCGAAACAAAATCNGATTTTGTTGAGTGTGTNGGTGATCGCATGAGTCAGGGTGATAACGCGATATCTATAATTCCTGAGAGAGAATTTGTAGACGCAATGTTCCCTTGGTTTGAACCTCGAACTGCGCCATTACGTGCAAGCGACCTTGAGCAGTTGCTTGCCGAAGATGTAGTGGCGCANAAAATGAATGAATTCGGGATTCGGTACATGGTTTGGGTCGAAGGATTTACTGAGACGACTGGGAGGTCCGGCTCAATATCCTGCACCGTAGGCCCTGGAGGGGGGGGTTGTTTCGGCTTTGGCACCTGGGAGGATGATGCTAATTTCGATGCGAGAGTATGGGATGTGACGTCCCTAAGAAATGTTGGGACTATTAATGCTGATGCAACCGGACAATCNTATCTTCCAGCACTGGTCGTGCCCATACCGTTGATTGCTAGAGTGGAAACGAATGCTTGCAATCGTCTGGCCGCCCAACTCAAAGACTTTGTGAATGGCGAATAAATTATGCTTAANTATCTAAAGATAACTGGCGCTATTATAAAAATTAAAAGCTTTTTTCGCACACCAGTATTTATGAATCCATTCAAGGTAGGATCGTCTGTCATTTGCTTGTTGATTANTCTCCAAGTTATGACTTCTTGTGCGGTTAATCCAGCTACGGGTGGCGCNAACTTAGTGCTTATGTCAGAGAATAGNGAAAAGGAAATCGGCCTAGAAGAGCATGAAAAAGTGCTTGATAGCATGACCCTTTTTGAAGATGANAAATTGGTCAATTATGTTAGAGAGGTTGGTAATCGGGTAGCTAGGGTCAGTCATAGACCAGATTTGGAATATCAATTTCATATTATAGATAGCCCAGAGATAAATGCCTTTGCGCTCCCAGGGGGCTATGTATACATAAATCGCGGTTTGTTGACCTATTTGAACTCAGAGTCTGAACTTGCNGCTGTTTTAGCCCACGAGATTGGACATATAACTGCAAGGCATGCCGTCCAACAGCAAGCGAGAGGTGCTTTAGCGAGAGGAGCTGCTGTGGCGGGCGGTATCGTTGCTGGAATCGCAACCGGGTCCGGTTACGCAGCATCGCAAATCAGTGAAGTTGCCTCGATTTGGGCTCAGACCGGTTTAAGTGGCTTTGGCAGAGACAATGAGCTTGAGGCAGACAGCCTGGGAGCCGAATACCTTCTGGCAGCCGGTTATGATCCCGCAGCTGTAATAGACGTGATTACCGTATTGAAGAATCAAGAGGATTTTAATCGCTTAGTGTCTGGTGGGGGAGGAACNTATCATGGGCTTTTTGCTACTCACCCTCGGAATGACAAGCGCCTTCAGGAGGCTGTTGCGCAGGTGGGTAGACTAGATAATAACGAAGTTACTATGTTTAATGAGGAAGAATTTAGAATTAATCTTGATGGCTTAATTGTCGGCGAGAGCAATGCGTCTCAAATGACGGATACACGGAATCGGTATTATCAGGCTTTGCTTGGATACACTTTAGTATTTCCAGATGACTGGGAAATTGAATCGACTACGACTACAGCAACAGCCAAAGACCTTAGTTTAGGNTCCCTTCGAATTGAAGTACAGCGTCTTCAAAATAANATCGACCCTCGATCTTTTATTCAAAATATTCTGGGCATACANAATCTTTCAAAATCTGAGGGTTTATCTCAATTTCGCCTTCAAGGACATACCGGAGTTACGGAAAACATAGATTCAGGTAACAAAGAGCGAGTTGCTGTTATTTATTTAGGCCCTAGAGCTTTTATTTTTCGGGGAGAGATAGCTTCTAACGCTAANGAAGCCGAGGTCGATCAAATGATGTTAACTGCAATTCGATCTTTTCGCGCAATTCAAAGAGGAGAGGTNGTTGCAGGCGGAGAACTAAAATTAAAATTCGTTCAAGCGACAGAATACTTTGATTTTTCTGTTGTATCGCAAAATAGCAAGATAGCCAACTTCCCGGAGGAAACTCTCCGATTGTTAAATGGGTACTATCCTCGTGGTAATCCTGAAGAGGGTGAGTGGATAAAACTCGTCGAATAACTAATCAAGCCGATAGACTCTATGAGAATCTGCGTGTAGCTCAAGGTGCGAAACGTCGGATTATCATATTTAAATAATTAAAATTGACTATGGCTGAAAATTCTCGAGAAAAAGTTCTGATAGTTGGTCCCGCATGGGTTGGTGACATGGTAATGTCACAGGCCCTCTATAGAGCTCTCAAAGAAATAAATCCTGAAACTCATATATCNGTTCTAGCTCAAGGTGGCCTTAAACCATTGCTGGAGCGTATGCCTGAAGTGGACGAGATTCTGAAATTCAGTTTAGGACATGGTGAGCTTAAGCTTAGTGAAAGGAAAAGGATTGGGGAAACTCTTCGGAAAGAAAATTTCAGTAAAGCATTCATTTTACCTTTATCTTTTAAGTCAGCACTTGTACCTTGGCATGCTCTAATACCTGAGCGAATTGGATGGAGGGGTGAATGGCGTAATGTTTTACTCTCTGATTGTCGTAAGCTTGACAAGGAAGCCTATCCACTAATGGTTCAACGTTTCATGTCCCTTGCATATCCCAGGAGTGANAAGCNACCCAGGAAGCTTCTATATCCTAAATTGGTACCTAAGGAATCAAATCAGAACTTCAAAATTTTGGACATTAATCTTAGAGTCGAAGAAAATTTGTTGGCAATTTGNCCGGGCGCTGAGTTTGGTGGTTCAAAGCAGTGGCCAGCAGAATACTATGCCGAAGTAGTGAATATGGTGCTAGGAAAGGGCTGGCAGGCATGGATNTTNGGGTCTCCCAANGATCGATCTGTAGCCGAACTAATAATGAAGAAGGTGGATGAGAGTGTTCGTGACAGATGCATCGATCTTGTTGGCAAGACCGATTTATCGGAGGCAACCGATCTATTGTCGCTTGCCTCTGTAGTGCTNTCAAACGATTCTGGTTTAATGCATATTGCGGCTGCTCTTGGCAAGAATGTGATTGGGCTGTATGGCTCAACTTCATCCGACTTCACTCCTCCTTTATCNGACAGTGTCGAATTAATTTCTACTGATATTGGCTGTCGACCTTGTTTTAAACGAGAGTGCCCATTCGGACATCTTCGTTGTCTTACTGAAATTAAACCCGATAGAGTATTAGGCGCCATTACCTCTTTTGATCTAAGCGTTTAATAAGGAATATTTGAATTGCGTATCCTGATAGTTAAAGTTTCTTCCTTAGGGGATATTATCCATACGCTTCCTGCCGTGACAGATGCAAAACGCGCNCACCCCAATTTAGTTTTCGATTGGGTCGTCGAGGAAAATTTTACTGAAGTACCATCATGGCATCCAGCGGTAGATCGAGTTATCCCTGTTGCGATTCGGCGTTGGCGAAAAAGCATGATGAAGACATATTTTAACCATGAATTTCGAGCTTTTAAACGAGCTTTACAGGGGACTCGATATGACTTTGTCATAGATGCTCAGGGTTTAATTAAGAGTGGTATTATTAGCAGANTGTCTCGTGGACTGACNATTGGCCTCAGTAATAGGACAGTNAGAGAGCCACTGGCTGCTCTTTTCTATAATAAAGCATACTCTGTCCCGTGGACTGAGCATGCTGTAGATCGAGTGAGGCAATTGTTTTCACGAGCACTTCAATACCAGTATGATGCTGGCTCANTTTCNTATGGAATCGATAGGAACAAATTAAATATCTCAGACGAGGGCGAGTCATCAAAAAAAGTTGTATTTTTGCATGGAACAACTTGGTCAACTAAACATTGGCCAAAGTATTTTTGGCGTCAACTTGCACTTCATGCNACTAAGTCAGGCTTTGAGGTTTTACTGCCTTGGGGGGACNNTATAGAAAAGAAAAGAGCTGANTATATCTCTAATGGGAATGATANGGTCAAAGTCTTAGAGAGGCAATCTCTGTCAGGGGTCGCCCAGCANATCAATAANTCTAAGGGAGTGATTGCGGTTGACACGGGACTAGGNCACTTAGCNGCAGCTCTCGAAAAGCCNACTGTTTCCCTTTATGGTCCAACAGACCCAGGTCTGTCAGGAACTTTTGGCCTGAACCAAGTCCATTTAGTGTCTAATCTTGATTGTGCGCCATGTGTAAAAAAAATATGCTCATATAGTGGCCCNGAAATTAGAGACACATTTGACGAAGATGAATTTCTTGTCTCACCCCCATGTTTTTCCGCCCATAAGCCTGAATATGTTTGGAATCGTTTTTGCGGNCTTCTAAAAAACTANAAAAATTATGAGACTAAGTTTTCTTATCTATTCATATTTCCCCTATGGCGGGCAGCAGCGAGACTTTTTTCGTATCGCAGAAAATTGCTCTCTTCGAGGGTATAAGGTAGATATCTATACATTGTCTTGGCAAGGTGCTGTACCCGAGAATTTTAACCTAATAATAGTTCCCGTCAAAGCACTTACCCGTATTGCTCTTTATAAAAAATATACTTCGTGGGTTGCCAATGACTTACAAAAAAAAGAGCCAAGTGTCGTTATTGGGTTTAATAAGATGCCAGGTCTTGACCTTTACTTTGCAGCTGATCCTTGCTTTTTAGAAAAAGCCGCTAACCAAAGAGGNGTTTATTACAAGTTTTTCCCTCGCTTTGCTCACTTCGCGAGTTATGAAAAAGAAGTGTTCGGTAAAAATCNAACTACTGAAATTATGCTTTTAAGCGACCAGCAAAGAAAAGGTTTTGAACAGTATTATCCTTTTTGCGCTGAACGTTTACATGATTTGCCGCCAGGAATAGATCTAGACCGAAGGCTAGATGATCAAAGAGACAGTAAACGAGCGGAGTTTAGGACAAAATTTAGAATTGCTGATGACAAGTTTGTTCTATTACAAATTGGCTCGGGTTTTAAAGTTAAAGGAGTTGATCGCTCGCTCACTGCGATTGCATCACTTCCTGTTGAGCTACGAAAAAAAATAAACTTTATTTTGGTTGGAAAGGATAGCCCTAGAAAAGTAATAAAATTGGCACAGAAGTTAGGAATTCAAGATAGATTAACAGTTGTTCCAGGTAGCGACGATATTCCTAGTTTTTTGGCCGGATCTGATCTGATGGTCCATCCAGCTTATAAAGAGAGTGCTGGGCATGTTCTATTAGAGGCAACAGTTGCCGGGCTGCCGGTATTGACAACTTCCACATGTGGTTATGCGTGTCATATAAAAAAAGCGGAATCTGGACTGGTTTGTTCTGAACCATTCAAGCAAGAGGAGCTTAATCTAAAGTTGGATTCGATGATTAGGAATATTGATAATGCAGCTTGGTCAAGAAACGGTGTAAATTATGGGAAGCGCAACGATCTATATTCATTACATGAAGTAGCTACAAAACTGATAGACAAGTTTGCGAGAAACATATCATGAGATACATATGCTTTATCTGAACGAAGAGTTTAGAAAATTATTTTTGGGCTCAGATCCTTATAAGGTTTTGGCGGAGTTGAAAGGCAATGTTTATAGGCAAGTTAAAACTCGCAAGACGTTCCAGTTCGAATACAACGGGAAAAGCTATTTTGCAAAGCTGCACACTGGTGTTGGCTGGCTGGAAATTTTTAAAAACTTAATTCAGTTTAAAAGGCCAGTTCTTGGAGCAAGAAATGAATGGGTTGCCCTTAATCTTCTAAAGAAAATTCCAATCAACACTATGACTGTTGTAGCGTATGGTGAGCAAGGCTGGAATCCAGCGAAGCTAAAGTCGTTTATTATCACAGAAGATCTCGCCCAAACAATCACTTTAGAAGATTATTGCCTAGATTGGTTGAAATCGAATCCTTCGGTTTTTGTTCGAAGAGTATTAATACGCAGAGTTGCTATAATTGCATCCTTATTACACTCAAATGGTATTTGTCATCGCGACCTATATTTGTGCCATTTCTTGCTACACAAAAAAGAAGGAGATCTGCCAAAACTTTCTTTGATTGATCTGCATAGAGCATTGATTCGCAGTAAATTACCGACGAGATGGATTCTCAAAGATATTGCAGGCCTTTATTACTCAGCTATGAATATAGGGCTTTCTAGACGAGATCTTCTATACTTCATTCGTCAATATAGTATTCTAAATAAAGAATTTACTTTTAGAGGCAACAAAACGTTCTGGATGCTAGTAGAAGTGAAGGCCTTGAAAATGTATAAAAAACTTGGCCCCGCGAGGTAAGTTTTGAAAGTCTACAGGTCAGCAGATTTAGTTCAACTTGGAAGGCATATTCCCACTCCATTCCTTTTAGAGACATATAAAGGTGATGCTCTGGAAACAATCCAAGTAGATGAGATCCTTCGAGTTGTTCCTAAAAAGCGTTTGATAGCTAAAGCCAAATGGCGAGGAAGCGTCGTCATAGCTAAACTATTTTTCGCGCCAATGCGCTGGAGGCGAAACTTATCTAGTGACATCGCCGGTATTCAGTTGCTCAAGGAAAGCAATCTGCGAACTCCCGCCATATTACATAAAGCACAAATTGCTGGTAAAAAAGGGGCACTTTTAGTGCTGCAGTATCTTGATGAGGGCAAAACGATTATGGAATGCCTTAAGGAGGCGAAAACGAAAAGTGAAAAACAGGCTTGGCTTTCTAAAGCTATTCGCTCTTTAGCGGCTTGCCATCGCTGTGGTTTATGGCAATCTGATATCCACACAGATAATTTCTTACAATTGAATAATCAAATCTATTACTTAGATGGTGGAGCCATTCAGGCAATTGAGGATTCCTTTGAGACGGAGATAATCCAACGAAATTTGTCTCTTTTCCTCGCTCAATTTACCGTAGATAATGATGAAAATATTGAATCCTTGTTGAATGACTACTGCGTCGAAAATAAGAATCTTAATATTCAAAGTGTAAAGGAAATAAAAATAAAAGTTAAAGAGGCAAGAATTTTACGACTAACTAAATATGAAAAAAAATTGCTCAGATCAACCACAGCACATCGTCGTATTAAGTCTTTAGATAAGTTCGCTATGTATGACAGAAGAATTCACTCTTCTTCTTTAGAAAATTTTATCGATGATCCAAATAATTACATAAAAAATGATAAATTAATGAAGGACGGAAATTCGACTACGGTTGCTGAATTCTCTCTTGAAGATAAAAACTATGTTATCAAGAGATATAACCTAAAATCTTTTTGGCAGAAGTTCAAGTATCTCTTCAAATTAAGTCGAGCCGCACACTGTTGGAAAAACGGCTTGGTTTTGCGTATGTTGGGGATAGACACACCACGTCCAATTATACTTGTTGAGGATCGATTTTTCGGGGTCTTTCGACGGAAGGCATATCTCGTTAGCGAAAAAATAGAAGCTCCTAATCTTTTGGAATATACGGCAGAAGAGAGGGTAGAGCAGTCTGACTTGCCGATAATTGTCCGGTTATTTAGGAATCTGTTTCAGACTATGATTGATTACAAAATTAGCCACGGAGACATGAAAGCATCGAATTTCATCTTCCATAACGATAAGCTGATAGTTTTAGACCTTGATGGGATGCGAAGACATCGAAGCAAAAGGTCGTTTGAAAAAGCAATAACAAAAGATTTTGATAGATTTTTGAGGAATTGGAAGGATGGCAAATATAAGGAACACTTCGGCCGTATAATCGAAGAATTGAAAATCTCTTTTTAGTTTTTATTTATGGCGGTATCTTCTTGTATATAGCAAGTTGCATATCTTGACTGCTAGGGAATGCTGCCTGCAGTTCAAGGTTATTCCTCATAGAAGTTTTATCGACAAGCTGCGTCATTTCATAATTCATTTCCAGTATAAGTAAATCGTTGGGCTCAAGTTTTTGTATTTCGCTCTCCGAAATGACACGCTTCACTCTGTCATAATTTTTGACTTTACCGCTGAAATAAGCGATGGCATGATTATTTGTCGCTAGCCGAGAATATCGATGGCTTTCTGTTTCAAGCCAAGCTAGCGACTCACTAATGTAGTTTTTTGAAGAACCGAAAGTTATAAACGAGTCGAAGGCGCAATAGCCAAAAAAAAGTATGAGGATTCTAAACCCTAAATTTCTCATTGAACTTTTACGAATTGCATTAACTATTTTATCAAGAATCAGCGGGACAAATAGGATCAACCCTAAACAAAAGAGCATCGAATATCGAGTTGAAACAAATTTTGTAACAATAATGAATCCGAAAACCATAGTTAAGTTAGTAATTAGAAATATAAGAATCGGAGTTAAGAAAAGACTCTGNACCTTTATTNGACGTTTGGTCGCNCCATAAGCCANAAGGAAAAAAAAGGGCCCACTAATACCCTCAAATAATTTAACCACTAATATCGCGAATAATCCTGCGATCATAAATAAAGTTAGATACGNACTAGAGTATGNCCTTGCATATTCCCCAAAGATNCCATTGCTCAAAGAATAGGTTTCGGCTTCAGTNGCGTTCAATATATTGCTCAAGAATGGCTCATAAACGGAGATANACCTGTGGAAAACGGATATAACATCTACTCCGATTAATCCTATCAATAAAACTATTAGAACTAGTGAAAAAGATATGATTGCCATGCATTTTAGTACTATCTTATATCGTATAACCCATGAATACCGGCGATCGAAAAGGATTCCCATNGGTAGTGAGAATAAATAGACTAGTGCCTCTGCCCTGAAAAACGAAGCAAAGATAATCGAAAGGCAAAAACAAATAAAATTTGGTAGGCGATGAAATTTTATAAATAGTAANAATTGCCACAATGCAAAAAGACTAAGAGCCCACATTGCGATGTCGCGAATGATATCAGACCTTAACTCATTCAATGGAGGGTATAAGAGAATGCAGACTGTTGCTAGGATGGAAACGGATCTTGAATTATTAAAGCAATTTACAATACTTATAAACGAATAGACTAAGAGAGAGAGAAAGAACGCGTTTATTAGTTGTGCTGCAGTCAGCAGTTCTATACCGAACTTACTTACAAACGCAATAAGCAACGAATAGCTCGCCCATGAATAGTACTGTATTGCTGCAACAATACCATCGCTCAGAAAGATTTCTGCTGTACGAATATACGCATAGGCATCGTCATTAGGCAGGCCTGGATTGAGCAAATTGAAAAACGAAACCAGAAGACTTATTAGGACTCCTATGATTCGCANATCAAGATGTATTAATTGTTCTTCTTTGTCTAGGGCCACTACTTTAATATACCTGTTTTCATCTAATAGGGTCGAGCTGATTTTCCTGCAGCTTGGGTTTTGAAACGTTTATGAAGCCATAGGTATTGTTCCGGTTTTTGTCTAATGGCCTGCTCAATAAGATTATTGATTATTGAAGCATCGGCTTTAGGCTCACCTGTTGGATAATTTTCTAATTTCGAGCTGAAAACGAGTTGATATCCAGAGTTGTCCTCATTGCGATAGTGGCTGAAAAATATTACTGCAGAATTGTTGAAACTTGCGAAACGAGCTGTAGCGGTAATAGTCGCCGCCTCAACGCCAAAAAATGGTACAAATACAGAATGTTTTAATCCGTAATCTTGGTCTGGCGCGTACCAGATAACATTTCCCTGTTTAAGACTCTTGAGTGCGCTGCGGGTATCCTTTCTGTTTATAACAGACGGATAATGACGGGATCTTCCATCAAACATCGCCTGGTCAAAAAGTGAATTCTTGAAGGTACGGTATGTTACATCCATCTTTTGAAATAAACTTAAGAGGAATCCGCCAAATTCTAATGTTGTAAAGTGAGCGCAAATCAAGAGTACGCCGTTACCTTCAGATACCGCGTCTTTTAGATTCCCTAAGCCAGAAACAGTAACCCTAGATCTAAATTCTTCGGGATGCCTATGCCATACAATAGCTGTTTCGATTAAACCTATACCATTTGAGATGAAGGTTTTCTTTACTAAACTTGTTAACTCTCTCTGACTAAGTTCTGGATAACAAAGTCTGAGGTTGACCTCACAGATATGTCTTCTACTTTTAGCCAGAAAGAAAGTCAAATAGCCCAAGAATTCNCCTACTTTCATTTGTGCAGAAAATGGTAGNTGCGCGACTAATTTCATTAATCCCAGCAGAAACCAAGTTGGCCAATATTTTGGTGACCAAAATTCTATGGAGGAGAGNCTTTCTCCTTTAATTCTTTCCTTCCGCATATTTGGTTTCTCTTCTATAAATTAGTACATTAAAAATATACTAGCAACAGATTACTTTTCTACTCACCGCACAATATTAAGTCACTGATAACATCAAGTTTAGTTTAATTCTTTAACTCGTAGTCACCATCATAGTCGCGACAATTAAAGTAATATCTTTATATATCTCGCCTTATGCTATCATGGAATCGAATTCAGCCTTATATTTTGGAAAATAAACTAGGCAATATTGGAGAGTATGTATGAAACTCGAGATGCCGGAATTTCAGAAGGCCAAGCTCTTGGTGATCGGAGATATAATGCTGGATAGATATTGGCATGGAAGTGCTTCTCGTGTTTCACCCGAAGCGCCNGTACCTGTTGTCTGTGTTGATAGCAGGGAAGGAAGGCCAGGCGGTGCCGGNAACGTTGCTCTGAATATCTCTGCGCTGGGTTCGGCCGCTCGTTTGATCGGAGTTGTTGGAAAAGATCAGACAGGGGAAGAGCTGCATTCGAGTTTGCAAGCAGCCGGCGTTTACTGTGATTTCCTCTGGTCTGAAGATAAACCCACAATCACTAAATTGAGAGTAATCAGTCAGCACCAGCATTTAATAAGACTAGATTTTGAACAACCGTTTGAAAACCAAGATTTAGTAGGATTATTTGATAAGGTGAGAGAATTAGTTAAAGACACTCAAGCTATAGTTTTCTCTGACTACGATAAAGGAGCGCTAAGTGAAATAGGTAAACTTATAGACCTAGGCCGATCCCAAGAAAAGCCCATAATCATTGATCCAAAGGGAACTGATTTTCGAAAATATAGAGGCGCAACAATCATTACTCCCAACCTTTCCGAATTTGAATCTGTTGTAGGCAAGAGCAAAAATGAACAAGAGTTAATCGATAAAGGGTTAGGATTAGTTCAAAACTTATCGCTGGAAGCACTTTTGATTACTCGAGGTGAGCATGGAATGACGTTAATTCGACCGGACTCGCCTGAATTGCATCTGCCTGCTCGAGCTCACGAGGTTTTCGATGTCACCGGAGCAGGTGATACTGTAATTTCCGTACTAGCGGCTGCTATTGCATCAGGAGAGAGTATTTCTGATGCAACAGCCTTGGCTAATATTGCTGCTGGACTGGTAGTGGGTAAACTAGGTACGGCGGCAATTAGCGGTCCTGAATTGCGTCGTTCAATTTTGCAGGAACATGACTGGGGTGGTGGTATTATGACTGCGCAGCAACTCTCCTTCGCAGTGCAAGATGCTAAAGAGCATGGTGAGAAAATTGTATTTACGAACGGTTGCTTTGATATTATCCATGCAGGACACGTTGGATACTTATCAGATGCAAAAAAGTTGGGTGATAAACTAATAGTAGCAATAAACGATGATGATTCAGTAAGAAGGGTAAAAGGTGCGGGTCGCCCAATCAACCCGGTAGAGCGTAGAATGGCCGTTCTGGCAGGGTTAGAGGCTGTTGACTGGGTTGTTTGTTTTTCTGAGGAAACTCCCGAGGAGCTGCTGAGAAAGTTAAAGCCAAATGTTCTGGTTAAGGGTGGAGACTATACCCTAGATGAAGTAGTAGGAGGAGAATATGTTAAGTCCTACGGGGGTGAAGTTAAAGCCCTTGAGTTCCTTGATAATTGCTCTACTTCAGCTATAGTGGAAAAAATGAAAAAGGTGGAACACTAGTTAGNTGATTAGTTAANTTTTAACAGCTTTCTTAACAATGGANATATTTTTGACTAGATGTTCCTGNTTTATTGTTCCTACTATCGCGCTGGTTACTCCGGGGGTATTCAGCACAAAACTGAGGTTGGTTTCTAGATTATTTTCAGCAAGATGTCCGCTATTAAGTGCTTTTTTCACAAGAACACCTTTATTTTTCGACAGAGCATACTCAATCACGGGCAAATTTTGGGTATTTGAAGGATTCAANGTTACCATCACTGCATCACTTAGATCTGCAGCTTTGAGTCCCCCGTCTAAACTTTTAGTCGACATACCGTANGCNCTAATNNNGCCTTTCTCTTTTAATTGGGCTAAGGTTTCTAAACAANCAGTGGAATCAATTATAGTTTCATCATTTCCATCGGAATGAACTAGGACNANATCTAAATANTCTGTCTTTAGATATTTTAAGCTACGCTCAACGCTTTTCTGTGTATGCTGCCCACTAAAATTAAAAACGGATTTCCCTGCTATAAACTCTTCTCCAACCTTAGTGCAGACTATCCAATCTGATCGTGCTCTCAAAGCTCGACCAATTCTTTCTTCACAGCTTCCGTATGCTGGCGCAGTATCTAGGAAGTTGATACCTAGTTCGTTTGCTTTATCTAATAATCTNTGCAGATCCTTGAAAGAAGGCAGAGAGAACTTTTCTGGGTATTTAACCTCTTGATTACGGCCGAATTTCACGGTTCCCAGACCTAAACAGGAAATAGAGATACCACTTTCGCCTAATGGNCGTTTTCCTAATTCCACAATAAGTCAATCCCAATGAGTGGTGGCCAAGGATGGTTTATCAAATATAGAACGTAACTTATCCAAGGGTATGGTCGTTTTTAGGAAACTCCTCTCCATTCGANCCGCATAGGCAATCGCTTTATCAGCCAGTGAGGGCACTAGAGTNAGTTTTGTTGGCCAGGCCACTAAAATGTTCTTTTCATCTTTTATGATAGCATCGTCGGGGCGAAACCCACTTTGAATGTCAGCCTCTGAGCGATTAATAAGAAAAGATTCCCATATTGCGCTGGATAGATTCATCCATGGGAATGTTTTTAGCATTAACTGCTCAGCTGCCTTGATTTGNTGGCTTTTCGATTTATCGATACCGGACTCTGCAATATCGCCCCCTAGATACCAAACAATTTGACCATTCTTTGCCTCATGAGAGGTCACCGTTACCAAAGGGTTTAAGTTAAAATTACTCCCAATGCAATGCACGTAAACTTTAGGCAGGTTTGATTTTCTGAGATAAACCATATGAAGGGGGCGTGTTTGTGACTTAATGGTATTTAACTNTGCTNTGCTAATCAGCTGACTATTGCCTTCNCCTGCGCAGAAGATAAATAACTCGGCTTGGATGGTAACGACTTTGTCTTGTATTACNATTTNTAATTTTTGNTTATGAAGTCTNTTCTTCAGANCAGAANTTATATTTACAATTNGCTAAAGANAATATTCTNTCNTGNTTTCCAGAGACTANTTTTTGTAATAANCTNTTTGTATCTATAACAAAATCGGGTAGTTTATAAAGAGTGCCTTTAACAGACGACTCCCTAAAGAAATTGGGATAACTATCTTTTGAAACAACGTCTACCTTACCTCTTAAGCTTTTGCTACCTAAATAACTCTTAAGTCGGCTTCTTAGTCCGCCGTCCGACCACATGTAATAATTCTCATCAAGCAACCTTACTCCAGTTAAGTCAACTTCTCCGCCTCCATTTAGGCATTTTTTCCAGCGATTTGGCATATTTGCAATATTCTGAGTTTCTTTCCCCAAAGTCCCTTTTAACGCATACTTTAGTCCGCCGTGGATAATTCCCTGAGAAGCTAGAGTTTGTCTGCCTCCCAAAGATTCAGTCTCAAAAAGTATAGGTTCATAGCCTTCCGCTTTCATTCGATTCAGTAACCATAAACCGGCTATACCGCCTCCTAAGATGACGATGTTAGTTGAATAGGTTAACTTCATTAGTTACCTTTACCATTTTGGGTAAGAGTGGGTATAGCATGGGCCGAGTATATCTGTATAAAACTTAATTTCCCAACTAAAGGAAGTTGGTTCTTCAATTTGCTTACTTTTTTATGTTTCGTTTTTTCTATGAATTGATAGTAATTATTTTAATGCCGCTGATCTTAGCGCGCTTGTATGTGCGTGGGTATAAAGCACCAGCATACAGAAAGCGGATTAAAGAACGCCTAGGACTTTACAGTTTCCCTAAGCATTTTAAATCCGAAATGACTACCATTTGGGTGCATGCTGTATCTGTAGGAGAAGTGTTTGCTGCCCAACCTTTAATACATGAATTGAAGAGATTGCATCCAGATTATCAAATTTTTATTACAACAATGACCCCCACAGGGTCAGAACAGGTTCGCCGACTGTTTGCGGAGCAAGTTTTCCATAGCTACTTACCTTATGATTCCTCATTGATGCTCTTTCGTTTTATACGTCGAATGGAGCCCAAATTATTGATAATTATGGAGACTGAACTCTGGCCTAATTTGATAAATATGACTGGAGCACTTGGGGGAAAAATTCTGTTGGCTAATGCACGACTCTCTGAAAAATCCGCTAAAGGTTACTCTCGCTTCAGCAGTATGACTATGAAGGTATTGGAACAAATCGATGTCATAGGCGCTCAGTCCGAATCTGATTCAGAGAGACTCATCAAGCTTGGAGCAAAACTAGAAAGAATCGTGGTAACTGGGAGTTTAAAGTATTACATGAATATTATGGACGAGGATAAAGAGAGTGATTCCCTATTTAACGAGCTTAAAGCATCTTCGCGACCAATAATAATCGCTGCTAGCACAAGAGAAGGCGAAGAGGCTAAACTACTAGTGGCTATTAAGTCGGTGTTAGAAAAGTTTCCAAGCGTGCTTTTTATCGTAGTGCCTCGCCACCCGGAGCGTTTTGACAGCGTTTATTCTAATCTGAAAAAGTCTGGCTTGATTTGCGCCCGCAGATCATCGATCTCAAATTTAAATGATGATATCCAAGTTTTAATCGGAGATAGCTTAGGTGAGATGATCTCATATTATTCGGTTGCGAAAATTGCCTTTGTTGGCGGTAGTCTTGTAAATACTGGTTGCCACAACGTGCTCGAACCTGCCGCTTTGTCTTTGCCTATACTAGCAGGACCATCACAATACAATTTTGCGCAAATCTGTGAACGACTAGAAAAAGCAGGCGGACTTTTAACGATTCGGAATGAGAACGAGCTTGCGGAAAAGATTGTCGANTTATTGGAGCACAAATCTAAAAGGTCNAGGATGGGGAGANTTGCCAAAGAAGAAGTATTAGCTAATCAAAAGGCNCTACCCANTTTGATAAAAATTATNGAGGAAGAGCTCTCTATAAATTANTTTCTTCAAATTGCCTTGTAAGATTTTCCGCNCCCTCATCAGTTACNAGAACATTGTCTTCAATCCTAACACCTCCGCAGGGGTATAANTGCTCGATAACTTTCCAGTTAATTAACTCGCCTCTTTTTGTATATCNGTGAGGCTCTAGGAGCATAGGNATAAAATAACAGCCGGGTTCTATCGTAAATATCATATCTTTTGCTATAGCTCGAGTGTTCCTTAAAAATGGCGAACTGTCAGGGGGAGNCTCAATAGTGCCAGTTACATCTCTCNGATGTCCTCCGACATCATGAACTTGAATGCCAAGGAGATGGCCCACGCCGTGAGGCATAAAGAGATTGGGAATTCCTCTTTCCAGTAACTTACCTACAGAACCAGTACAAATTGAAAGATCAAGTAAAAGTTCACTTATCTTTTTTAGAGCTTCCGCATGTAGGTCAGGATATATAACTTTAGGTTTGACTAGGTCTGCCAATGCGAGCTCTAAGTCCTCCATTCCAATCAATAGATCTCCAAAGATTGGATTGATGTTGTCTTTTACGATGGTACGAGTTATATCAGATGCGTATCCGTTTATTCGACAACCAGCATCAATTAGTAAAACATTTTCATTCTTAGCATCTCCCCTACGTTTTTTTTGATAGTGGAGAATTGCACTTTTCTCACCGAGAGCAACTATATTTGTGTATGGACATTCAGCTTCTAAGATATTACAAGCTCTGAGATAAGACATATGGATATCATATTCATTTCCGTTCGAAAAAAAGCATTCCTTGGCGGCTTTGTGTCCCTGAAGCGCCAATTTGTTGGCGTTTCTAACTTGAACTATCTCATACTCTGTTTTATAAGCTCTTTGGAAATCGAGATAAGATATGATCTTTCGTGGATTTGTGTTGTGACTTGCAATATCTAACGATGTAGCTACCGTTTCACAGGGACCCAGATAGCACAGTTTAAGGTTCTTTATGTGAGCCTTTACGTCGCTGACTAGCTTGATACGTATAACTTGTATATCTTCTGTAAAATATTCTTCAAATTCAACTGTTTGCTCATACCAGTAATCAGCAGGGACAGTCTGCAAATACTTAGGCGTTTCACCTGGGACAAATAATAGGAACTGGTCAGCTTTGTTTACAGGTATCCAGCGGAGATAGTGACCATAAGCGTTAAAATCAATGGCCCTATCATCAGCAAAATATAAGGTGTCACTGCCGCTATGAATGAGGATGCCCTGAGCTTCAATTCCTTCGAGGGCCTCCTCATGAATCTTCTTGAGTGAATCTAAGTGGTCAGAATATAACGTGTTAGTCAAAGTTTCCTCTTTTTGGACTATTGCATCCATGGCAGTGCAAACCGAGTATTACTATAAATTCCGTAGCTGTCTAGAGAGCCTTTCTAGTTTCGCTTTCCATGCTGTTCTTGCTTTTGTTGCAAAAATAGAGCCTTAAGTTTATGATTTTAGCAAATCAGGTGGAGATTAAAATGTCTGAAGTGGGAGTTTATATGATTGCGAACTTGACTGTGAATGATGCCGAGCAATATCGTGAGTATGAGAAGGGATTTTTCCCTATACTAAAAAGATTTGGTGGAGAGTTCGTAACGTTTGATGATAAACATGAAACTTTTGAGGGNACAGATCCGCTTCAAGGCCGTGTAATCATTTTTAAGTTTCCTTCAGAGAGAGCTGCTAGGGATTGGTACGGCGACCCTGAATATCAGGCACTATCTGAATTTCGCAGATCGGGCACTGTTTTGAGAGCGTTGACCTTAGTACACGAGCTCCCCCCGCGTTCATAAGAAACTGCGAATAACAACGAGTCATTTGAATTTCAAGCCTGGTCTTCNTATGACTCTATCTCAGGACAAGCGCAGAATAAATTCCTATCTCCATAAACATTATCTATGCGATTCACTGTAGGCCAGTATTTCGTGTTGGCTNTGCCTTGGGCAGGATAACAGGCTTGAGCTATCGAGTAGGGTCTATTCCAACTGCCGTCAATAATATCGGCTATGGTGTGAGGTGCGTTCTTAAGAGGATTATTTTCAGGATCGATTGCCCCAGTTTCGATCTGCTGAATTTCTCTGCGTATTTTGACCATCGCATCTAAGAATCGATCCAACTCCTCCTGTGACTCGCTCTCCGTCGGTTCAATCATTAATGTTCCAGGTACTGGGAACGACATGGTTGGAGCATGAAAACCATAATCCATCAACCTCTTTGCAATGTCTTCTTCGCTAATACCTGAGCTTTGCTTGAATGGCCTTATATCTATTATGCATTCGTGAGCGACCATCCCGTTTTGACCTTTATATAGAATCGGATAATGCGATGCGAGTTTCTTGGCTATGTAATTCGCATTAAGTATCGCAACCTGCGTCGCCTTAAGGAGCCCTTTTTTGCCCATCATAGTGATATACATCCAAGAAATAGGAAGTATCCCGCTACTCCCCCATGGAGCTGCGGAAACGGCACTGTTTGATATTTTTGGCCCAGTAATTTTTATTAAGGAATGATTTGCCAAGAATGGCGCCAAGTGTAGTTTAACACCTATCGGACCCATTCCTGGNCCACCACCGCCATGGGGAATNCAAAAAGTTTTGTGGAGATTNACNTGTGAGACGTCGGCGCCAATCTCAGCTGGGCGTGCTACTTCTACTTGGGCATTAAGGTTGGCTCCGTCCATATAAACTTGACCGCCACTTTCATGGATTATCTGGCAGATATTTTTTATTTTTTCTTCATAAACTCCATGGGTTGATGGATAAGTTATCATTAGGGCCGCCAGTTCATCAGCATANAGGCTAACCTTATTCTTTAGATCATCAATATCTATATTTCCTTTTTCATCACAAGCCACAAGTACGACTTTCATTCCGATCATATTTGCGCTGGCTGGATTTGTTCCGTGTGCTGACGTGGGGATCAGACAAATATTGCGTCGACTCTGACCAATACTCTCTAGGTATTTTTTTATTGCNAGAAGNCCAGCATACTCTCCTTGCGCGCCGGAATTAGGCTGCATACTGATGGCGTCAAAACCGGTAATCTGCGTGAGCATATGCTCCAACTCTGCAATCATTTGGTGGTAACCTAACATCTGCTCTGGTGGTGAAAACGGATGTGGTTCAGAAAACTCAGGCCAGCCGATAGGTATCATCTCGCTTGCGGCATTAAGTTTCATGGTACAAGAGCCTAACGGAATCATTGAGTGGGTTAGAGAAATATCTTTGTTTTCNAGTCGTTTCAGATATCTCATCATGTCAGTTTCACTATGAAATGAATTAAAGACCGGGTGTGTCAGAAAATCTGATTTTCTAGAAAGTCCATCTGAAATAACTGGCGCTATTTGGCCNGAACATATGACGTTATCAAAATCCTGAATCGAGCTTAATTGTTCTGTAGACCCGAGTATNATTGACCATAATTTATGTATTTCGCTTTCAGTCGTNCATTCGTCAAGNCTGATACCGATAGTNCCTTCCGCTTCCAATTGGGCTGTCCACAAATTTATCTGCGCTTTGTGAGCTCTTTCTAATACTCCGCTTGCTTCATGAGGTTCTATCTTAACTGTGAGGGTATCGAAGTAGTTCCTGTTAACTATGTGTATTCCCGACTTTTGTAAACCCATCGCAAGAATTGAAGTGAACCTATGAATGCGATTTGCTATTTTGCGAATGCCTTTTGAGCCATGATATACCGCGTATAGTGCGGCTATATTTGCTAGTAATACCTGCGCCGTACAAATATTGCTATTAGCTTTCTCACGCCGAATATGTTGCTCTCGGGTCTGCAGAGCCATTCGATACGCTTGTTTACCTTTAGAGTCGACCGAGACACCAATAATACGTCCTGGGACAGCACGCTTGTACTTATCCTTAGTAGCAAAAAAAGCTGCGTGAGGCCCACCATAACCCAAAGGGACGCCAAAGCGCTGAGTGTTTCCTACAACCACATCAGCGCCCATTTCTCCGGGTGGTTTCAAAACTGCGAGGCTCATGATATCGGCAGCGACGATGGAAATAACTTTACTTTCATGCAANGAGGTTATCACTTCGGTAAAGTCATGGGCTTCTCCTTCCAACGAAGGATATTGAAATAATGCGCCAAATAAACCTTCAGTTTTAATATCGTGAATCTCGCCTATCACTAGNTCAAAGCCGAAACATTCTGCCCGAGTTTTTATTACGTCAATCGTCTGAGGGAAGCATTTACTATGAACGAAAAATCTATTCGAATTTCGGTTCTTACTTACCCGTTTAGCGAGCGCCATTGCTTCGGCTGCGGCAGTAGCTTCATCGAGCAGCGACGCATTGGCTATATCCATGGCCGTNAGATCAATCACCATTTGTTGAAAGTTTAGTAAAGATTCCAGCCGTCCCTGTGAGATCTCTGGTTGATAAGGCGTGTAAGCGGTATACCATCCAGGATTCTGAAGTACATTGCGTGAAATCACATTAGGAGTATGAGTTCCGTAGTAGCCCAAACCAATCAGCGATCTTGATATTTTATTCTTCGCTGCGATTTGCTTAAGCTTTTCAATAGANTGATTTTCAGTCAGCGGCGCGCCTAAAGAACTCTCAGTAGAGGTCAGAATTTCCGAGGGAATAACTTTTTTTACTAGCTGTTCGAGAGACTCTAGCTCAAGTTCAGCAAGCATTGACCCGATTTGGGCATTACTCGGCCCAATATGCCGGTCAATAAATTCTTCAGAATATTGAAGTTCTCGTATTGAGGGTGCTGAATCGTTTTGCGCAGAAACCCGGGGAGAAGTCTTTGTCTTGGCTTGAGGCTGCATCGATAATTTCACTCACTTTAGGACTTTANACAGAGGGAGNTAAGCACGTTTTATATCGTACTCGTAAATCAAATTTAGGCGAGCTACCGCTNTTCACTCTTCATCACAATGCTCAGAATAAGTGTCACTNTTCATTAAATCGTCTAGCTCGGCGTCATTTTCCATCCGTAATTTAAAAAACCANCCAAGCTCATAAGGAGATGTGTTAACGGTCTCAGGAGAATCAATAAGTGATTCGTTAACCTCAAAAACCTCGCCGGTGATAGGGCTATAGATGTCAGAAGCTGCCTTTACCGATTCGACCACGGCGACTTCCTCTTTGGCGTTAACACGACTGCCAAGTTCAGGAAGCTCAATAAACACGATATCTCCGAGTGCTTCTTGCGCATGGTCGCTTATGCCAACCGTCACTAGGCTCCCTTCATTGACGCTAATCCATTCATGGGTTGAAGCATATTTCAGATCATCTGGAATGTTACTCAAGTAATTATCCTCCTTATTCTTGAGACTTTGAGTATCCCTCTTTGCGTCCATTAAGTTAAATTATTTGAAAACTTTTTTTCCAAATCGCACAAAGTTGGGCTCAATTATTCGTACCGCAGTGGGTACTCCGCGCAGTTCAACTTCACAGGATAAACTATCATTTGGGATTCTAGCTAAAGCGATGGAATGCTTCAACGTAGGAGAAAATCCTCCGCTGGTAATCAAACCCTCGCCGCGTTCAGTTAAAACTTTCTGTCCGCTTCTGAGCATACCTCTGCTTTCCAGCGTTAAACCCACTAAAACAGGGATCTTTCCAGCCTTCCGTAACTCATTATGCGCGATTAATGCGGCCCTACCAATGAATTCTCTATTAGGAGGATCGTACGCGATCGTTCGCTCCATATTTGCAGAGAGGGGTGAAGTCAATTCATCCATTTCTTGTCCATATAGATTCATGCCCGCCTCGAGCCGGAGGGTGTCTCTGGCACCCAAACCGATTGGCTTAACGTCTAACTCTAGTAACTCAGCCCAAAGGCTAGGAGCGTCTTCTACTGGGACAATAAATTCTAATCCGAGCTCTCCAGTGTAGCCGGTTCTAGCAACAAACCATTCCCTAAGTTCTGTACCTTGAAAATACTTGAGCTTCTTTATCCTCGCCGCATCCTCTGAGCTTACTAGTTCGCAGCACATGCTTATGGAATTAGGGCCATTAATCGCTAAAATCGCAAGGCGAGGTTTTTCCTCAATAGAGACTCTAAACCCATCACTGTTCTGAATTAGCCAACGCAAGTCCTTCTCTCTCGTGGCACAGTTAACTACTAATCGATAGCTGTCTCTCATTCGGTATACAATTAGATCATCGAGTACATAACCATCGTGGTTAAGCATAGCGCTGTAGAGAGCCTTTCCGGGAGTTGTCAGTTTAGCGATGTCATTTGCTAGTAGATAGCGTAGGTATTTTTCCGCGTCTAGACCTCCGAGATCTATTATTGTCATGTGCGAGACATCGAAAACTCCAGCAGAATTTCTCACAAAATTATGCTCCTCGATCTGAGAACCATAATTTACAGGCATATCCCATCCAGCGAAGTCTACAATTTTTCCGCTAGATTCTAGGTGTTTTTCATAAAGGCAGGTTTTTTTACCCAAAGTGCATACTCAACTAATTACTAGAGATAGTAGTGTGTATGCTAACGTTTGGATCACGATTTTTAAAGCTATGTGAAGAATTGTCACGTCAGTCAAAATGTCTAGAATAAAAAGTTTCTGCTATGGTTGCCAAGCATAGCTGAATTTGGCGAAGAAAGTTCTATTTGTGTATTCAATGGAATCATAAATGTCGTTCTGAAAACCTTGATCAGAGTATCCTACGAAAAAACGTGTTGCAGCATTGAGTTTATAACTGTACAACAACTGTGTGCCGAGATTCTTGCTAGATGCATCCACAACTTGTATATAGTTTTCGACATTCCTTTCGCGATCAGCATATTGAACTGTAAGTCTCACAAAGCTTCGAGCATCAAACTGATATGTTGCTCTTAAATCGGTCAAATTAGCTTTGAATAAATGTTTTCTATCTGATTCGAACTCTTGTAACTGATGTCTTAAGTTGACTTGAAAATGTCTTCCAAACCGATAATTTATTCTTGGCCCCCAGCGTTTTGAATAGCCCAGCCGAGTGTTTGCAAAATCAACCACATCTTCATAACGTACCAGAGAACTTAGAATTAGGTTGGGGGTAGGTGAGAAACCAATATTAATCATATTGAATTGTTCATCGAAGTATTTGCCATTCCAATACGTATTACTGCGCCCAAAAAGCCCATTTAGGAAGGACTGAAGCGGGCCATTCATATTGATAAAGAACTCAGTTTCTTCTTCCAACTGCAGCCCGGACTGATCTTCTGTCCGATCATAATCAGCAGCAAAACGTATTCTATTAAAAAATCCTTGTCCATCCCAGCGCCAAGTTCGGCCGATAGTTGCCACTATGTGCTTGAAATCCACTCTATTTATGAAGCCTAAGTCGGCCCGAAAGTCGTCTCCCCAATCATAGTAGCCGAGCCGCCAGTCCCACCTCCGATCATAGTGTTGATATTCAATTACATAGCTATTGTCGCTTAACTTGGCCTCTTGTTGGTGTTCAATTTGAATAGTATCAGGGTACTCTGAAGTCGAATGCATAGCCTGGACTGAAATTGTGTCCTGAGTCGTTGGCCGTAAAGTTGAGTCAATGCTAACTACAGAATTGCTGTAATTTTGACCGCTTCTGTCTGTCACGAGAACTCCAAAAGTCGAATTCTCAAAGATGTCTCTTCGATAACGACCGATAGCAACTTTGCTCTCGGTATCAGAAAGTGAGGCGACGCGCGAACTCAAACTGCGCGGTATTATGAAGTTGGTGGTTTCATCATTTGCTGCCACAAGTCCATAAGTATTGCGACCGGCTTTACCTGTTAACTTGAGCCCGTACTCTGGAGATGCGATGTTTCTGGTGTGAACTAAGTTTTCATAAGTGTCGAAATAGTCGGCCCCATCAAGGAAGAAGGTTCGACGCTCAGGGAAAAATAGGCTAAAAGTATTGTTTATATCGAGTTGGAGGCTGTCGGCTTCGACTTGCGAAAAATCCGGATTTATCGTTGCGTTCAGATATGTGTCTTGAGTAATTCCCCATCTTAAGTCCAGACTTCCTTGGGCGTCGTTCTCTCGCTCCCATTCTCCGATTGCGGGGCTACGTTTCTCAATCGATGCGGTAGTGATAGTTGGTATAATTTCTATATTTCTACTCTGCTCTAAATTGTTAAATCCTTCCAGCTTACTAATTTGGCATAGGTAACAAGAAATATCCCAGTCAATTCGTTGGCTGTGTATAGAGGTGCTGCGGTCTCGTGGATAATGTCGGTATAAATCTATTCCCCAAGTTTGCGCAGAACTAGATACTGAAAAACGTAGTTGTTTAAGCGGAATAGCAAGCTCTACTGTGTAACCAGATTCTGTAATTTGTCCAACACTATCCCAAATAGCATTCCAAGATTCGTCTTCCCTCTGATTTACGTCGTCGTAGATCGCGTCCATCTGAACGCCGAATGGATTGACTAGAAATTCGAAAGCACGTCTTTCATCATTGAATGTATCGAGTATTATGCCCATATAGTCGCCATCCCAGCCACTATCTCTATCCTCATAGAAACCGCGAATTTGATCTGGGTCTGGGTCTTGTGCTTTGAAGGCGACATAAATCTTCTCACCGTCCTCCATCAGTAATGCCTGAGCCGTAACTGCAGCCTTGATATTATCGCCGGGGTCAACTTCTATATTGACTTGAACGACCCGGGCCTTACTCCACTCAAGATCATCAACGGTACCATCGATAACTGGAGGGTTTATAACTCGCGGAACTGTGATTTCTAATCCCTGCCCCTGCGCGATATTCGCTGATAGAGATATCAATAAGGAAAACAAGTATGTTGCTGTGAAACTCGAATCTCTTGAAGCAAAGGTGAGCACTTTGTTTTACTCCGAGCCGTTGTGCTGTGCTAATTTAGTCAAAAATTAATACTGTAAGATTGTAATCGACATTTGTTGTTGATTGCTTGGCAATTTGTAACGAGTTTTAAGCAGTAATCAATTCAGTTTCAGTAGATTGAATAAGAATACTGATCAATCGTGGCCGCTAAATTTTTATGAATTCGACTGGCTAATCTAACTCCGAGAGAAATCTGTCACCTCGAGGTAAGTAACGGTTATTGCTGTCGAGAGAAAATACCACCGACGAGGAGCGTCCAATAATTTCTCCGCGCGGTACAAAGCTGTAGACTCTGCTGTCAGCGCTGTTATCGCGATTATCTCCTAGGACAAAATAGTTATCCTCTGGTACGAATGTGGGGCCATAACTGCGCCCATTTCTATTAATAAGTCCGCTGGAAAGGCGCACTTGATGAGTCCTATCTGGCAGGTGTTCTTGGATAATAATATCTCTCTCGTTTTGTTCGAGAATATCGTAGTCTGCAGATATACCATTGATAACCAGAGTATTGTTCTGCATATATATCGTATCACCTGGTAAGCCAACGATGCGCTTGACTAACCGTTTATTGGCGACAGCAGAGTCTATTATTACAATGTCGCCTCTCTTGGGATCCGCCAATTGGGCTAAAGAGACTTCGGTGAAAGGGATTTTTACATCATACGCTAACTTATTGACCCATACTTTATCGCCATCAAGTAGGGTTGGTGTCATTGATGCTCCAGAAATTGAACTTAGGTCAGCAATCGCGCTTTTAAAAAAAACGATGCAAAAAAGGAGCAGAAAGAATTGCTTATTTTCTTGCCAAAATAAACTTATGTGAGCACGTATGCGTTTAAATGTTTTTAGGTAGTTGGATTCAGACAAGATCTTATTCTCTGTAATCAAATCCGAAAACTAGCGTCACAAGCCCGTTATGTCAACGCAGCCTCTGAGGTTAAACCACTTTTCGACAATGCAGGGGTACTTGTATGTCTATACAGCATGTTTTAGGCTGAAGGTAAGAAGTTGGAGTATATCGAATGGCACTAGAAGACTTTCATCTTGCCAGCCAGCAATGGTTTAGAGCACAGTTTAAAAATCCTACAAAAACGCAGATCGACGCATGGCGTGCTGTACGAAGCGGAAAGCATACACTCGTTTCCGC
>PAWK01000010.1 GCA_002714195.1 Gammaproteobacteria bacterium
ACATTAGCTGTATCTTCCTCTGACAACCCAACCTCATTCGGCGGCATACGTTGCACATTACGCGCGAGGTAATCAGCGGTGCGGTCGCCGAACCTTCGACTGAACAGGTTTCCGCTAAGGCTTGGTGCGAGCTCAAAGCCCTCAAGATTGTAACCATGGCAGGTCGCACAGCGCTCCTCATATGTCAGCTGCCCAGCTGCTGCCTGCAACTCCGTGTAGAAAACGTTCTCCTGCGAATGAACTGCACTGATAATGGTAAGACCAGCCGCAACAGATACAACCCTTAATGTCGTTCCAACCTTCTTATTCATCATAATCTTTCTCTTAAAACTAAAAAGGGACAGATATTGAAATTCAATTTCTGCCCCTCGTTATAAACCCGGTCTTCAGCAAGTTACGCAATTATCTGCGGGATCGGCTTACCTGAAATATCTGACAGGCGGTAGTCACGCCCACTGTAGCGGTAAGTCAGCTTCTCATGATCAAGGCCTAAAAGATGCAGGATCGTAGCGTGCATATCGTGCGCTGAGATCGGCTGATCGAAAGCCTTATAGCCCCACTCGTCTGAGGCGCCAATTTCCTGCCCGCCCTGAATGCCGGCGCCAATCATCAACGCCGTCTGTGTGCCCGGATTATGATCGCGCCCTATTCCGCGCTGGGATATCGGCATTCTTCCAAATTCACCGTGCCAAACGATTAAGGTATCCTCGAGTAATCCCCGCGCTTTTAGATCCCGTATCAGACCGGCTATCGGCTTGTCTGACTCTTTCGCATGAAGTGTATGATTTTCAACAAGATTGGAATGGGCATCCCAGGTATCAGTGTTCTGAACACCAACACCGCCCATGAATAATTGTACGAAACGGACTCCACGCTCGACCAGACGACGTGCCATGAGGCACTGTTTACCAAAAGGCTCAGTTATTCCCTCATCAATTCCGTAAAGCTTCTTTGTTGCGTCAGATTCGGAGCGTATGTCTATCGCTTCAGGCGCACATCCCTGCATACGATACGCAAGCTCGTAGGAAGAAATCCGCGCGGCCAGCTCAGAGTTACCCGGATACTTTTCCATATCCATCTGGTTAAGCTGTGCCAACACTTCAAGTCTAGCGCGCTGTTGGTCAGTAGTTAGATTCCCTGGAGCCTCAAGATCAACAATTGGGTCGCCTGAAGATCTAAAAAGGGTTCCCTGGTAACTCGCCGGCATGAAACCTGATCCCCAGTCAGCGGGACCACCAAGGGGCCCTCCACGATAGTCGTTCATCACAACAAAACCTGGCAGACTTGAACTCTCGGAACCCAGCCCGTAGGTCACCCAGCAGCCAACGCTGGGNAAACCAACCCNAATCTGTCCGGTCTGCATNTCNTANGTNGACTGGATATGGTCGTTTGAGCGCCCNTATAAGCGANTTNATNAANGCAATGTCATCGGCCTGCTTGGCCAGGTGCGGNAANAGTTCCGACACCCACATGCCNCTCTCNCCNTGNTGCTTAAATTCNAANGGGCTNGGCATTAGNGGNCCCGGCATACCNTGNCGNACAGCNAACTTTTCACCTATTAAATCNTCCAGAGGCACCCCGGCNTATTTTGTGAGGGCGGGCTTGTANTCGAANGTATCCACCTGGCTTGGGCCGCCACTCATAAATAANGAAATTACGCTTTTTGCTCGNGGNTTGAAATGCGGCGACTTTGGCTCNAACGCNCCCGGGAAGACAGCACTGCATTGATCACCACTCAAGATGGCATCCTGGGCAAAAACCTTATCATCATTCATNAAGGTAGCCAGCGCCAGGCCAGCCATTCCACCCCCCGACTGCATAAGNAAATCGCGGCGTGACCAGATTTTTTTCTTGGGCTTATCAGTCATGCTTCACTATCTCCTNTACAAGAATTCGCTTAAATTAAACACNACGTGAGTGAGATCATTTAANGANCCCANCTCAACCAGCTGTCGNCCCACCTCNGCTTCTTCNTTAGTNGGNGGGCGAGTCAGNGCCGTCTGGTAGACCATGGCCACCTGCTGATCTATATCGTAAGGCACCTTCTCTTCNANNGTGTNTGCAAATAATCCGGCCTGACTCAATATGAAAGGGTTGTTCATGAGAGTCAACGCCTGAGGAGCAACAGTGGAGGTGTTTCGAATATTAATGGTCTGGTTCTGATCCGGCAGATCAAAGGTTTCGAAGAAGGGAAAACTCAGAGTCCGTCTTCGGTAAACATACAGACTTCGTCTCCAGACCTCGGGACCGTCTGCTTGATTGTCCCAACGACCAAATAAAGCGGCCGTGTCAAGAATATCTTGGGGAATGAAGGGGAAGATGGGCTGCCCACCAACCGATAAATCAATGCCGCCACTCGTGGCCATAATCACATCTCGGATCGCCTCAGCCTCNAGCCTCTGGGGCCTATACTTCCAGAGCAGATGATTCTCCAAATCAGCCAGCGAGTTTTCACCATTCTCGTAGGCCGATGCCATCTTGTAGGCCTGTGACGTCATGATTGTTCGGTGTAGCTCCTTAGTGCTCCAACCATTCTCCATGAATTCCACTGCAAGCCAGTCCAACAACTCGGGGTGAGTAGGCCGCTCACCGACAACACCGAAGTTATCAAGACTGGAGACAATGCCCCTCCCAAAATGGTGATGCCAGACCCGGTTTACCCAAACGCGAGCTGTAAGCGGATTATCTTCCGACGTGAGCCACTGTGCGAGAGCGAGACGACGTCCGGAAGTGCGGCCATTCGGCCTGGGGACTTCTACGGACGGATTACCATATTTCGCGACAGTCAGGAAATCAGGCTCCAGAGCAGGCCCTTCACTGAAAGGATCGCCACGAATCAGAAAGGGAGCAGGTGGAACTTCATAACTACCTTCACCATCGTGCAAGAAGCTGCCTGGTTGGTCCATCTTAATTCGGCATTCGGGGCAACCAAGAACATTATCTCCTGCTCGATCCGGTGTGTATCTGTAGTCGCCATCGGTAACTACTTCAATCATGGGAGGTTCTTCAGGCCTTTGCGCCTCGACTTCCGCGATTCGTGCTCGTAAGGTTTCCCGCTCTACCCTTGCTTCCTCCGACATTGCGGCATCAACCTTGTCTCTCGGAACACCAAGAGTCAGCACCTGCGCAGCCAACAGCTTCTGACCATCGGTTCGCTCATCCTCCGGCGTCAGAACCGCCTCTAGGATGTCGGCTGGAAATTCATTTCGGATTCGATCGAGTTTCAATTCTGTTAAGTAAGGCTGCTCTATCTCACGTATCTGCTCTCTAATAGCAGATACGCGGTCATCAAACTCTGCGGCTCTTGAGAGATATTGCAAGGCCTTNTCATCTGGCAACATTGGCCAGTCTGTCTCGACATAGCCAAANAGCGAGGAAGTCATNCTGTAATAGTCTTTCTGCAGGATCGGATCAAACTTATGGTCATGACATCGCGCACACTGAATGGTCATGCCCAAGACACCGCGGCCAACCGTTGCAACCACATCATCGAGATAGTCCCACCGGCGCTCTGGGTTATCTTTCTCNCGGAAGTTCACTCGAGGACCTGCCCTCAAGAAACCAGTTGCTATCCGAGACTCATGAGTAGTTACATCGAGCTCGTCGCCTGCAATCTGCTCAGTAATAAACTGGTCGTGAGGCTTGTCATTGTTAAAGGCGTTTACAACGTAATCGCGATAACGCCAGGCATTTGACCGGTCCACATCCTGCTCATAACCGTCTGANTCTGCATACCTTGCTACGTCAAGCCAGTGTCGACCCCAGCGCTCGCCGTAATGNTCTGATACCAATAGCTTATCTATNANTCTTTCCCAAGCATCTGGCCCAGTATCTTTTAAAAATTCCTNGGTTTCTTCAACAGTGGGAGGCANTCCAATNAAATCTAAATAGGCTCTCCTGAGAAGCGTCAGCTTGTCGGCCTCNGGTGCGGCAACTATCCCTTCNTCTTGACGCTTTTGCTCGAGAAAAGAATCTATCGGATGCTCAAAGTTTTCAAACTGNGGGATCTCTGACTTTTCAGGCAACTGAAAGGCCCAGTAACTTCGNGCTGAAGCGGGGACATCGGTGGCAAATGCTGAAAACTCGCTAGCCGCGANAGTCGTCGCTGGGCCGGCATCCCAAACGGCGCCATTGTTGATCCAAGTGCGAAACTTCTCTATCTCNTCCTCTGNCAGCGGAACTCCNAGNGGCATCTGAGGTCCCTCCAAACCAGCTAACTGACGGAACAATCTGCTCTCCTCGGCGTTACCGGGGACTATNGCAGGCCCTCGATTCCCTCCCTCGATCGCCGCNTGGCGTGTACTCAGNTCCAGACCAGANCTTTTAACNGCCTCCCCATGNCAATTCCAGCAGGTNCGCTCCATTATGGGTCTGATTTCGTGGGAAAAGAATTCCGCATCTGACTGNCCCCAGAGTTGAGCCGGCGAGCAAACTGNAGCGAAGAGGATCATCGGACANAAAAAAGTTTGAAACAATGCTCNAACTGACGGGGATTTTACGTGCATTTTCGCCTCCGANGTGGGCAATTTATTNTTAGTCCCNAACACACTTTTCGTNTAGTTGAAAACAATACCTCTGAAAGCAAATTTTTTCAAGGAATTCAAAGTACTAAAATCGGGCAAACTTCTCGTTTTACTGCCAGTTTTTTGACAAAAAGACTGAAAGAAAGCTGCTAAGACTATTTGTCCATCAGAGCCATCTGAAGAACACGCGCTACATGGAGGGGAGCTCGCCCGGTCCCATGCTCAATTTGACCCCGACAGCTCGTACCGTCAGCAATTATTAGAGAGTCTGAATCTTCATTAATTATCGTCGGAAACAGGCTCAAAGAACCCATGGACATCGAGGCATCATAGTGTTCTTTCTCGTACCCAAAAGATCCTGCCATTCCACAGCAACTCGAATCTATGGTCTCTACCTCTAAATCAGGAATTAGCGCAAGGATCCTCTGCACAGGAGAGAGCACTGCAAAAGCTTTTTGATGGCAATGTCCGTGAAGCAANGCTCTCTTCGTCTCTAGGGCCCGCAACTTAAGGTTAAGTTTTCCCGCGTCCAGTTGATTAGAAAGAAACTCTTCCAGCATNAAGCTGTTCTGAGCAAGCTGCTCAGACTCCTGCCCAGGAAANAGAACCAAATATTCATCTCGGAGGGTTAGCAAACAGGAAGGCTCTAGACCCACAATAGGCANNCCTTCCTGGACAAANGGTCTCAGCGCCTTCATCATCCTNTCAGCTTCGAGCTTAGCCTCATTAACTAATCCGTTACTCAGAAAAGTTCGACCACAACAAAGTGCTCGGCCATCATCCTTTGCTTGGGGAAGGTGNACACGATAACCGGCTGCTTTNAGCACATCCAGCGCTGCATAGGCATTCTCGCTTTCAAAGCACCCGTTAAATGTATCAACAAGAAGAACGACATCNCTCGAACAATCCAATTCGGATTCCCCATCGACGATTNGTCTAAAATGATCTCNGCGCCATTTTGGTAGTGGTCTCTGGCTAGACAGACCTAAAAGCCACTCAGAAATTTTNGCAAANCCGGGTATCTGATCACGAAGGTTAGGCAAGAAATAGAGTCTTTTAAGNATACCCGCGTAACGAGGGAGGTAGGCAAAGAGTTTCTCTCGAAGACCAACACCATGNCGTTGGTGATATTTNTNCANGAACTCTATTTTCATCCGGGCCATATCNACGCCCGTTGGGCATTCCCGTTTACAGCCCTTACAACTGACGCAAAAATCCATGGTCTCGTACATCTTCTCTGATGTAAAAGCATCCGCTCCTAACTGTCCCGTGATGGCTAATCTGAGGGTGTTCGCCCGCCCTCGCGTTAAGTGCCTCTCGTCTTTTGTTATGCGATAAGACGGACACATTGTACCAACGTTCGCCTTTCGACACGCTCCATTGTTGTTACACATTTCAACAGCACGGTTAAATCCGTTCCACTCAGACCAATCCAAACTTGTATCGAGTTTGATCGGCTCGTAACCAGGCGCAAATCGCATAATACTTCGATCATCCATCTTGTGAGGATTCACGATTTTNCCAGGATTGAATAAATTCCCGGGATCAAAGGCCTTCTTTACTTCCTCAAAATTTTCAACCATTCTTCTNCCAAACATTGGCTCATGAAACTCTGAGCGGGAGATACCATCACCATGNTCTCCAGAGTGAGATCCCTTATACTCTCGAACCATCTCTAGACATTCCTCAACAATAGCGCGCATCTTTGTNGAGCCCGACTCCTCCTTCATNTTNAAGATTGGTCTNACATGCAAAGTCCCAACAGAAGCNTGAGCATAAAATGTGCCAGNTGTCCCGTTTTTCTCAAAAATTTCTGTCANTCTNCGCGTATATTCNGCTAANTCTTTTAGGTCNACCGCACAATCCTCGATAAANGAGANNGGCTTNCCGTCACCCTTCATCGACATCATGATATTCAATCCCTGCTTCCTAACTTCCCAGATTGCNGGCTGAAACTCGTCATCTGTNGCCTCTACCACTGAGTCAGNAAANCCCATATCTGCCATCANCTCGACAAGATTCGCGAGTTTGCCNAGCTGCTCCGCCCTATCTTCCCCAGCAAATTCGACTAGAAGTAGTGCGTCAGGTTCACCTTCCACAAATCGATTAACTGTCGGTGCAAACAAAGGGATTTCCCGAGCAAGATCTATCATAGTCCTATCCACCAGCTCAACTGCCGTCGGATCAAGCTTAACAATGTGTTGAGTGCTCTCCATTGCCTCATAAAATGTTGGGAAGTGACAAACTCCTAACACTTTCTCTTTAGGAATTGTTTGAAGTTTTAAATGAATTTTCTGAAAGAAGCCCAGCGTGCCTTCTGATCCTACCAACAAGCTTCCTAGGTTTGGCGATACTTTTGTGAGTTCATCAATATTGTAACCACCCACTCGCCTAAGAAGCTTTGGAAAACGCTTGTTGATTTCATNAGCTTCGCGCCTGCCGAGGTTTAAGAGACTATTTGTCAATGTATCTGAAACACTGAGGTCNCCCTCATCAAGTTTTTTGAAATGGGCTTTGCTCCCGTCTGCGAGAAGTGCTTCAACTGAAAGAACGTTATGCACCATGTTCCCGTACCGGATTGAGCGAGCACCACAACTATTATTCCCGGTCATTCCTCCAAGCGTTGCTCGATTAGCAGTAGAGACATCCACGGGATAAAACAAACCATGTGGCTTCAAGAAACGATTCAANTGATCAAGAACCAGCCCGGGTTGNACGCNGGCAGTCTTAGCTTCTGCGTCGAAATCTATCACTTTATTCAAATANCGNGTGGTATCGATGAGCAACGCCTCACCGATTGCCTGACCGTTTTGCGAGGTACCGCTCCCCCTTGGTAAGACAGGTAANCCTTCNTCTTTAGCGATCTTTATAGTCGCCTCTACGTCNTCAATGCTCTTTGGNACAACTACCCCAACAGGCATAAGCTGATAAATTGAAGCATCTGTACTATAACGTCCACGACTGAAGTCGTCAGAGAGATATTCCCCCTGGATTTCATTCCGGATTCGTTTACTTAAGCTANTTACCATGTCCTCATGTCTGAAATTAGGCTAGTAAAGATGGATTTATACCACAGAAACTAGTCTTACTCTCATTATAGGCGTCTCACGCATTCACAAAGATCAGATCTCAATTGAATTAGTTCCTAGGCTCCTTTAACCTAAGCGCTGTTTGGATAGAATAAAAATAACAAGGAGATCACGTGACCTTGATGACTTTCAGAACAAGCGCAACCGTTTTTTCACTTACACTCCCCTTTCTTGTCGTAGCTCAGGAATTCGAACCCGGCTACATTGATCCAGAACCTGTTTTACGAGCAGCGTCAGCCTCGATAGGAGAGGACCGGCTCTCTTGTGTATCTATTTCGGGTTCCGCTTATACGGGAATGGTGGGGCAGCAATACATGAACGCTTATGAAGTCGACTGGCCTCGAGGAAAACCTCTGAGAAACTATAGTCGCATTATAGACTGGGAAAATATCCGAATGATCGAAACGTTCGATCGCGAACCAGGACACAATCCGGCTTCCTGGAAGTACGGGCTGGGTTGGTACAGCGGAACGACCGTTCAAAAGAATGAGCGCCAAATTTTCAGCCTAAACGGTAACTACGCATGGCATCAAGACGGCGTCGGAGGAGTCCCTCTAGCAGCCCGACCGGTCGATGCTGAGCGCTGGCAGCTTGACATGTGGCTTACTCCTCACGGGTTTCTCAAGGCAGCTCGCCTTCCTGGTGCTAACCCTGTAGCTACTTGGCGCTGGGAGTTGGGGGAGATGGGGCGCGACGGGGCCACAGTCAGTCCAGAAAAAGTCACGATTGTTTCCATAACACTCATGGGTAAGTACAGGGTCGATGCCACAATTAATTCTCAAAATCTCTTGCAGAGGATACATACCTGGGTACCAGACCCGGTCCTGGGCGATGCAAATTATGAGCATGAGTTTTCCAACTCTGACTATATCGACATAGGCAATGGCATCAGATTTCCAGCGGTTTGGCATCACCACACTGGNTGGGACGATAATTATCAGGCTCAAAGCATTAACGCCGGACATAATGCCTTTGGGGGAAGGCAAGATAACATAGTGGCAAATGTTTGCCCGGGAGACATTGAAGTGCCTTCGGTCGTTGCAAGTGCCGAATTCTCTGAAAATGTAGAAGTTGAGGATCTAGGTAATGGAACCTTTTTATATGGAGGCGGATCCCACAACAGTGTTGTACTAGAATTCAAAGACTACATCGCAGTAGTCGAAGCCCCCCTTAACGAGAATCGTAATCTCGCGGTTATTGATGAAATCGTCAAACGCATTCCAAACAAACCGATTCGATTTTTGATAAATACGCATCAGCACCACGATTCCATTGGAGGCCTAAGGACCTATATGCATATCGGCGCTACGATCATCACGCATTGGAAAAATTATGAGTTCTACACCAGAGACGTTTTAAACTATTCTCCGCGAACCTTGGATCCGGATATGATAAGCCTTTGGCCACCCACCGAACTAGCTGAGGGATACCAATACGAAGTTGTTCGAGAAAACTATGTGCTGACTGACGGCGAGCGCATGATGCAGGTCTCTTACGTTCACCCGCTTTCACATGTCGAAGGCATGCTAGTGGCTTACCTACCAGACCAGAAAATGCTTATCGAAGCTGATTTATTCGATGCATTTGAACCGAATCGAGCGGGTGCCTCGGACGCGAACAGAAGCCTCTTCGAGCACGTTCAGCGCCTTGGCCTTGATGTTGAGACGATTGTACCAATCCACGGGAAGCCAACAAGTTGGGCAGACTTCGTTAACATATTAGATTAGCAACGCACTCTTACTTGAGCCGTCTCCAAGTGAGGGTTCCAGTAATCCTACCCTGAGCATTCTTTATCGATAAGGCGAGAAGATCATCTTCTATAAACTCAAAATGGCGAACATTATCGCCACCCACCCATCCGGGAACCATGGGTGAACCGACGACGTGATGTGTTACGGTCCCAACATCGAGGTCCCACGAAACCTTTCCCCAGTATCCAAATCCTCCAATGGTGCGTTCCGAGGACTCCTCAGCTCTAGATGGCAGATCTATCGGCATTCCAAGGCCAGCCATATTACCGAAGCGGTCGTAACTGAGTCTCCCGATGTAACCCATGTCTCGCTCCGAGCCATCCTCAGAGAAGCTCACGTAGCTCACCAATTCATAGTCACCTAAAAATTGTTGTTTTATTGATTCAAGATCTTGGGCTGCATACGAGAAACTTGAAAGCAAAATAGAAGCTAATAGCGTTGATTTCACAATACTCTCCCTCNATCAAAAGTTTAANAACCGACAGCGGCGCCATCACCGCGACGCGAGTCTGAAGCTCCCTCAAACATGCCTTCATCACGATTGTGATAAACGCCCATAGCAGCCCCCTGTGAACTCCTTTCCCGAATTCTGTGTCCCTTGGCCTCATAAAGTCGAATCGTATCCGCGGAAATTGCGTTCGTTTCAACGCTTGTAATATCAGGAAACCATTGNTGGTGGATACGCCCCGCTTCTATTGCCTCGGCTATATTAAATCCGTGGTCAATTACATTGAGAATGGTCTGCATCGTGGTATTGATTATAGTCTTACCTCCGGGACTACCTGTTGCAAAAACAGGCATTCCATTTTGGGCAACTATTGTTGGGGTCATCGATGACAAGGGCCTTTTTTGAGGAGCAACAAGATTTGGAGACGTGCCGATATTGCCTCGCTCATCTGTCATACCAGGTACTGCATTNAAGTCGCCCAACTCATTGTTCAACAAGTAACCTCCGCCCTCTACGACTATCGCAGANCCGTAGCTGAATTCTAAAGTATAGGTGAGGCTCACCATATTTCCATCTNTGTCCACCACTGAAAAATGCGTAGTTTCCTCACTCTCATAGGCTTGTGCAAATTGAGAGGGGCTGCTTTCAGACTTTTTGTCCANGCTGATAGTCGACCGAAGTTTGGCAGCATAAACCTTGTCCAGCAACCGCGAAATTGGCATATCTTCATTGAAGTCTGGGTCTCCAAGATGCTCTGCACGATCTGCATATGCTCTTCTCATTGTTTCAGTCAAAAGATGCAAGTAGTCAGCAGTGTTATGCCCCATACCGGAAAGATCGTAATCTTCCAATATGTTTAACATCTCAACTAAAGCAACACCTCCAGAGCTTGGTGGCGGCATGCTTATGATNTCAAAATCCCTATAAGAGCCCCTGATGGGCTTACGTTCAATCGCCTCATAATTGGCCAAATCTTCTTCNGTAATTAACCCGCCGTTATTTTCCATGAAGTCTGCTAACCTTTTCGCATTTTCCCCCCGGTAAAATCCGTCTCTACCATTTCTTTGGATAAGATCAAGNGTATGGGCAAGGTCGGGTTGAACCCATGTNTCCCCTAGTTGATAGAGNGAGCCATCACTCTTAAAGAATTTTTTTGCAGATGATGGGTACTGTCTAAACCTGTTTGCACTTCTTTCAAATCCCGTTTGCAGCGAGTAGGTGATCGGAATTCCATCTCGTGCCATCTTCGCGGCAGGAGCAACAAGTTCCGCCCAAGGCAGTGAACCCAATTCCTGATGGGCCTTGTAGAGGCCAGCTACCGTGCCAGGCACTCCGATTGCAAGCATNCCAATGTGGTTTGAATTATTCTGAACGCGCCCATCTGGCCCAAGGTACATATCTTCGGTAGCCGCTATTGCTGACTTTTCCCGAAAATCAAAGGTAGTCGCGTGTCCGTCCTCGCCATGATAGACAAGAAAACCACCTCCCCCGATATTTCCTGCACTGGGCCACGTGACTGCTAGGGCAAAAGCAGTTGCAACAGCGGCATCAACGGCATTGCCACCCTGTTTCAAAATTTGTACACCCGTTTCTGATGCAAGCCTTGAAGCACTCGACACTATCCCATTTTTTGCCCGAATGGGAGTACGGCCACCCTCNGAATACGCAGCCACGAAAAGAAAAATACTTAAAATAAGACATAGAGCCCTTATCGGGGTCCCTCCATGAAATCGGTTACGGCCTGAATTATTTTTCATTGTGACTCCCCCTCTGCCCCAACAACTGGGCACCACATCTACCAAAAGGTAATAGTTTTCTGAAACGAATAGTATTCTATGCGGATCAATGTTAGCAAATCTTGCATTGGTTCTAACGCGTTAATCGCACATTCTAAAAAAAGAAACCTCATGATAAGTCTTAAATGGCAGGCTAATCTCAATAATCTCTATGAATCGAAAAATCCAAGTGATAAGTTAATCGATAGCTAAAGCATGACGACAGCAACACTAAAGAGTTGACTGATAATTAAAAGGCTTTATTTATGAATCAAGTTGGTCTGGCTAAAATAATCTTGGCTTTCCTAATCTCTCTTCATTTGTGGAGTTGCACAGAAAGTGAGGAAGAATTACTCGCAAGAGCCCGGGGCATTCATGATCGAGTAATTACCTTGGACACTCACGCTGATATAAATACAAGAAATTTCACAGCATCGAGAAACTACACTGAGGATCTTGACACTCAAGTTAATCTACCAAAAATGGAAGCAGGCGGTCTTGATGTAGCCTTTTTTATTGTTTACACCGGGCAGGCTACCCTTGACGAAGAGGGCTATGCGGCTGCCTACGCCAATGCAATCGATAAATTCGATGCTATTCATAGATTAGCTGAGGAAATCGCTCCTGATCAAATCGAGCTGGCCTACACATCGNACGATGTTCGACGCGTTATCAAAGCGGGGAAAAAAGTAGCAATGATTGGTATAGAAAATGCCTATCCGCTTGGAGACGACCTGTCGAGAATAGAGGAGTTCTATGATAGGGGCGGAAGATACATGTCTCTTGCGCATAATGGACACAATCAACTTTCAGACTCACACACGGGAGAAGAAAATAACGATTACATGCACGGAGGTTTGAGCAAGATGGGAATAGAAGCCATCAGTGAAATGAATCGGTTGGGAATAATGATCGACATTTCGCATCCCTCCAAAGACTCGATTATGCAAACAATCGAGCTAAGCGTTGCGCCTATTATTGCTTCTCACTCTTCTGCCAGAAAACTGACCAATCATAGTCGCAATCTTGATGATGAGATGCTTCGCGCTGTCAAAGCAAACGGGGGCGTAGTTCAAACAACAGCATTTAGTACTTATGTAAACGAGCAAAGAAGAACTTTTTTAATCAGACGCCGCTCTGATTTGGAAGCTGAAATTTCAACCGCAATTGGCTTTGAGATTTTATCCGACTCTGCAATTGAAGCGCTCTCCTCTGCGGCAAAACAAACTTATGACTCAAACGTCGCAGAATTTAATACGAGATTACGCTCTCGTGTAAATTCTGCAATGTTCGATCTTGCTCCGCCTGCAACAGTTTCAGATTTTGTGGATCACATCGAATATATAATTAATTTGATTGGCCCTCGGCATGTGGGTATCAGTTCAGATTTCGACGGAGGAGGCGGCATTAGCGGTTGGAACGATGCGTCGGAAACATTCAATATAACCTTAGAACTTGTTAGAAGAGGATATACGGAAGAAGAGATAAGTAACTTATGGAGTGGCAACTTATTACGAGTTCTCGATGAAGTGCAAAGAATAGCTGGGACTCTTAATTAATGATTTTAGAGTGATTCAACAGCATCGATTACCCCTTTCGCTTTTTGCAACACTAGTTCGCGTTCACTTTCTGTTTTTCTATCCCAGCNCTTAAACACAAGATTTGTGCGAGGGTTTTGTCGGAGTGCTTCTCCATGTTTATGCATGAAATGCCAATACAAGCTATTAAAAGGGCATGCTCTATCGGATGTAACTTCCTTCACTTTGTAGTGACAACTGAAACAATAATCGCTCATTTTTGAAATATAGTTGCCGCTCGCTGCGTACGGCTTTGATGCCACTAATCCACCGTCGGCGTATTGCGACATGCCTCGCGTNTTAGGTAGTTCAACCCACTGAACCGCATCGATGTACACTCCCAAGTACCAGTCGTCAACTTCGTCGGGATCAATGCCCGTTAGCATACAAAAATTACCTGTCACCATTAATCGATGGATATGGTGCGAGTANCTGTATTCGAGAGAATGCTTGATCGCATTTTGCATACACNTCATNTTGGTGTCGCCCGTCCAAAAATAGTCAGGNAGTTTCGTGTCAGCTGAAAAATAATTCTGATCGGAGTAGCTTGGCATGTTTCTCCAGTATATTGCCCTAATAAACTCACGCCAACCAAGTATCTGCCTTACAAAGCCCTCTATTTGGGNTAGCGAAATTTCACTCCGGCGATTCTCAAAACACTTCAGTGCTGCTGTAATAACTTCCAACGGAGATAGCATTTTGACATTTAGGGCGAAGCTGAGTCGCGAGTGATACAAACTCCATCCATGCTCTGTTTCACAGGTCATCGCGTCTTGGAAACGTCCAAATAAGGGGAGACAGTGTTCAAGGAAAAAATCCAGAGCTTCTAGCGCTTGATCTCGACTGACAGGCCATATTAGAGAATCCATTTCTTCACCGATTACCGGAATCTTGTGCTCCCTAATCCGATCAAGAATCTGAGAGACATCGTTCTCGAAAATCTTTGGAGCAGGTATGACATCGAGATCATCTTTTTTAAGTTTCTCTCGGTTTTCCTTGTCATAATTCCAAGCCCCTCCAGCTGGCTTTTCACCTTCCATTAATATCCCGAATCTCTTACGCATTTTTCGATAGAAGCTCTCCATNCGATGAGCTTTTCCAGCATCGAATTCTTTTGTAATTTGATCATAAGGAAAAAGAAAATGTTCCGTGTCGAATTCCTTTACCGCAACATTAAGTTTAGGNGCGAGCGACCTCATATCCCTCAGTAGCCGATACTCATCTGGTCGCTGATACAATAAGTGCGTAGCAGAGAACCTTTTCAAGGTATATTCGATTANANTATGAATGTCTTTAAAGTCAACAGTGTCATCTAAAGTTAAATGCAGAACGTCATGCCCCGATTCACCTAGTGTAATCGCAAAGTTTTCCATTGACGAAAAAAAAGCTGCGACCTTCTGNATATGATGCTTGCAATACGAAGCCTCTTGCTCCAACTCGGCGATAACAAAAAGTCTTGANTTATCGATTATTTNAAACCAGGAGTGATCGGTATTTAATTGATCTCCAAAAATCCAGCATATTGAACGATAAGATCTTTCCACAGTTTTCTTTCTCATAATTAATTCAANCTTTCGATACGCNANAGATGGTGCATCGGACTTGTAAGATCTAAAAACTAAGGATTTGCGTTTTAGNAGTNGAAACNTTAANANTCTTCTTTATTATGTCTTACTCCAATANNACATACATTCTTGGGATAGCNGGTNTNACGCCGTTTATTCTCGGTGTANTACTCTCAATACTTNANTATGAGNTGTCCGGTGTACCTGGCGTAGCTATTTTCACCACCTATTCCCTTGCGATCCTCTGTTTTCTGGCAGGATCCTTATGGGGTCAGGTTTTGAAGGTCCCGGTTTCATCGAATAACCAGAAGATCTTGATCGCAACCAATGTTCTGGTAGTTATCGGCTGGGTAGCCTACTTGGCNTCGGANGANTTCTTTATCANCAGCATAATAGTTCTTGGNTTTACATNTGCTGGGATTGTGTTTCTAGAAGTNAAGCTATTTAAAAATTCTACGGCTNGNCNAGATGGAACCTACGCCCGTTTGAGATTNGTTCTAACAAATCTTGTCCTCGCCGCCCACGCTGGGATGNTAATAATTCATGTCTAAAGNNCGCGGAAAACTGACCCTATTTTTTGANAGTACTTGTCCTTTATGCGTATCNGAGATGCGTACTTTAAAATCACTAGACTCATCGAATGAATTGATTTTTGAGAATATCTATAGCGATGACTTTTGCGTCCGCTTCCCGGATATCAGCCAAGTTAATGCTTCGAATACTTTCCATGGCCGTTACGATAATGGCGACATGGTTTTCGGTCTTGATGTTTCGGTACGAGCTTGGAATATCGTTGGCAAAAACAAGTGGTTNCGTATCTTGAGGGCNCCCGGATTTCGCGTGGTGTCTGATATTGCTTATCGGTTCTTTGCTCGATATCGTTCCTCTATTTCATTGCTACTCACAGGAAAGCGACACTGCGATAGTTGTGAAATCAAAAATTTCCCTCTAGATGAACCGAGACAAAAGGTACGTTAGAGCCAATGGCAGACGAGTCAATTCTGATTATTGGTGCAAACAGCGGTATAGCCGGCTCTTTAATTGAAAACTTTCTCGATAAAAAGACGGTAGGAAAAATTCTTGCGGTCAGTCGCTCTATGCCGAAGAACCAATCTTTTCATAAAAACGAGAATATTGAGTGGTTACTCTCTGATTACACAGAACATTCAATAGATCAAATAGTTTCCACTTTGAAGACTCGCGAATTCATTATCGATAAGGTCATTATATGCAATGGCGCGTTGCACAGCTCCCTTTTCTCGCCAGAAAAGAGGGTTGAAGATATTGAGCTTCAAAACCTCGACGCTGTAATGAAAATTAATGCCTTCATTCCGATGCTGTGGGTCAAAAATCTTAAACCCTTAATACGAAAGAGCGACAGATGTTCCATCACAGTGTTTAGTGCTCGCATAGGAAGCATTCAGGACAATGGGAAAGGCGGTTGGTATGCCTATCGCGCATCGAAAGCAGCGCTTAATATGCTCATGAAAACAGCCTCAATTGAATTTAGACGAGAATCTGCGGAAATCTCTTTTCTCCTTTTTCACCCCGGAACCACCGACACCTACTTATCTCAGCCCTTTCAAAAAAGGATGGCTGACAGCGCGATTTTTCAAACTGACTTTGTTGCAAAGCAATTAATTATTATTCTGGATAATCTTGTTTATGATGGAGAAATTAAGTTTGCTGACTGGAAAGGGGAGACAATCGCTTGGTAGATTTTAGCTTTACACGTCTTGATTCAGCCGTTTGGTTTCTATCGATCTAAAACTGGAAGCGCGAGCTACGCTTCCAGCTTATTTCCTGCATGCAAATTCTATTGGCTAGGATTACCCAGCGGAGTACCCTCTTTACGCCATTCGCCGTACATATACTCCTCCGCAAACTCGACACACTTGAATTCAAGCAGTTGCATATCCTCTTGAACGTGTCTGTATAAAGGGAAGCTTACGGTCCAAGGCTCCGTAAAGGTATTCGGGTCTGTGATAGTGGCTGAATAATTAATATGGTTTGGCCCTCCTGGAGTCCACCTCTCCTCTACTATCATTTCAAAGCTGTGGAAATTCCCAACACGATCAAACCAAGTATCCTCCATCTGACCAGTAACTGTAATGACTAGCGTATCTCCATCCCATGTGGCATTTGAGTGGCCCATCCAGGCATCGACTTGAGAAACAATTTCGGGCTGGTCGACATACACTATTCGATTCGACTCTGCGAATTCATAGGCCAGCAAAATAACGTCTCTAGACTGCACTATTTGAAATGGGAACGGTAAATAGTTCGCCCGAGGCACACCAGGCATGAAACACTTCGCAAGGGGATCTTTTGTTATCGCGTCCCGAGCATTCTCATCTCGCTGTCTTCTACTAACCTCGTTATAAGGAATTCGTCCTCCCTCTACGATTCCAAGACTAGCAGGTTTTGCTGATAGCGCCCCCATCTCTCGAGGATATGGCCCATAGGCAGCCGCATGAGGCTCTACATCGTAATGAGCTGTGGTCATAGCCTGCCATATGCCGCTAAAGTCCGGCTTTCCATCCGGCGTGCGCGGAAATTCGTCCAACACTTGAGCGCCAGCCACGCCAGAAAGAAATAAAGAAGCTAGCAGAGTAATTACATTTTTAACTATAATTTTCATCAATAAACCTTAATTTGATAACTGAAATTTTCTTATTTTAAGCTTTTGATTGATTAGTCTTAGGCAACCTTTCATATGAACCCTAGCCTAATTAATCGCGCTCACCGATATCTACACCTTCAGAGAGGAGTCGCTCTTCAACCCGAGCGCCTCTTAGAGTATTTATCATTCCATAATTACCTTCATGACAGGCATACTCATAAATCTGCCCAGCCATCTTGATCATTGGCACAACGGCCGTAATTTTATCGGTAAAGGTCCCTGGGTCATCCACAGTAAATTCATAATCCACCGTATCGTAAGCCACTCTTGTGAATTTTTCAGTCAGCACAGCATCATAATTTTGACCTGCAGCACCGAAGGATTGGCGATAGCCGTTAAAATTCTTAGTTTCAACAACTAAGGTATCTCCGTCCCAATAACCTCTCGAGTCACCAGACCATAGTCGAATGTCATCATCTAATGCCGGCTTATCTGTCATTGGAACAATTCGCGCATCATGGATCATCTCAGTCATGATTACTGCCGTATCCTTATTTTGAATGATCTGCAGATTATTGTTGTACAAACTGGGCGTGAACGGCGGACCGGAGTTGAAGCCCACTATGCATCGCTCAGAAAGCCCCCGATCCTCCGGGCCAGCTTTATCGATTCCTCCGACGACATATCTGACAGGACGATTACCGGGAACATCCGGGCCAAGCCCCCCAAACTGAACTGTAGCACCTTCAACGTAGTCTGGCTGTCGCCCATCTTCCGGATAAACTATATGAGATGTCCTCACAACATCCCCAAGACCTGCGGTTTCAAACCAAAAGTCGTTGTATCCACCTGGATTGGAACCCTCGTCCGGCACATCAGGAACATTCAGTCTTGCCGCCGCCTCGTCTGCAGCAGCTCTTCCCGCCATTATGGCGTCCCTTCGTTCCTGAATTTCCTCTTGAGTCAAAAATTCCTGAGTTCCAAATCGCTGNGGTCTCTGCATTGGGATATCAGATGAAAAATTCCATACCCCCTGCAAATCTGGTTGGCCCCACTCGGTTCNAGGTATCTCGTAGTCTCCAGTCGACTGNCTAGCCACAATACCACTCAGACTTGAAAGCAATGTCATTAAGATTAGTTTGTTGATTTTCATTACAGCCCCCAACAATTGTTCAAACAGAGCACGTAACTTAGATCTTTAAACCATAATAATCAATAGAAACAATGAGCTTGCTGCCAAATAATGACGCAGGTGGAATTGAATTCAGGTTGAATCGAATTTTTATCGCTGAGCTGACGAAGATAATTTTGACAAATTTGGAACCGCTAAGCCTCCGCATTAGGAGGCTCTTTCAAAAAATCACTTTTCGGATGACTATTTTCTTGTATAACGGGTCAACAAACTAGAGGTATCCCAGCGGCCGCCTCCGCTCTTCTGAACCTCGGAATAGAACTCATCGACCATTTCTACGAGAGGCATTTTTACGCCATTTCTTTGGGCTTCCTCGAGTGCAATACCGAGGTCCTTCCGCATCCAATCAACAGCAAAACCAAATTCATACTCATCTCTTAGCATTGTTTGATATCGATTCTCCATCTGCCAGGAACCTGCTGCCCCCTTTGAAATGGTCTCTATCAAATCTTCCCCATTCAAGCCTGCTTTCATTGCAAAATGCAGTGCCTCTGCTAGCCCCTCGACCACGCCCGCAATACATATCTGATTTGCAGCTTTTGCTAACTGACCGTTTCCTGCGGGACCTAAAAGCTTATTGAATTTAGAATAAGTATCGATGATAGGCTTTGCTGCATTATAAGTTTCCTCATCCCCACCAATCATGACTGTCAGTGCTCCATTCTCAGCACCGGCCTGCCCACCTGATACGGGGGCATCAAG
>PAWK01000011.1 GCA_002714195.1 Gammaproteobacteria bacterium
ATAATGCATAGTCTGCCTGAACAGTCGATAGAGGCAGCAATCAAGGATTTACAAATTGCCGTTGAGCAGGAGCCATCACATATAAGTTGGTATCAGTTAACGATTGAGCCAAATACGTATTTCTATAGTTATCCTCCTAAATTGCCCACAGACACTATCCAAGATGGTATTCTTGAGGAGGGTATGAAAATATTGAATGGTAGAGACTTTTCTCAGTATGAAGTCTCTGCATTCGCCAAAAATTCTTTGAGGTCCTCTCATAATCATAACTATTGGAGTTTTGGAGATTATCTTGGCATTGGTTCTGGTGCGCATGGTAAGTTAACCCTTCCGAGCGAAAACAAAGTAATTAGGACTATTAAACCTAAAATGCCTAACCACTATATGAGCCAAACTCTGAACTCAATGACCCAGTTAAAAGAAATATCTGCGAAGGAGCGAACTATTGAATTTCTTATGAATGCCCTCAGATTGAAAGAAGGGTTCAGTCAAAGTTTATTTGAGGCAAGAACGGGTAATAAATTTTCATTAATATCCAATAAGATTTCGAATCTTATTGAAAACGAACTCATTGAAATCAAATTTGTCGAAAAAGAAAATTTNTACTCTGCNACNAAAAAAGGNTATCGATTNCTNAATACNNTACTTGGGGAATTTTTATAGTTATGGAATTGGAAAAAATGTCTTGCAATGACTGCCAGGCGGGATCTCCGTCAATCTCTGAAGGCGAGACGGATAAGTTATTACAGCATATCCCTCTATGGACAAGGGGCGATCACGAGTTAGGGTATATGCTGACACGCGAGTTCAAATTTGAGAGATTTAAAGACGCGTTTGAATTCGCGACGAAAATTGCTAATTTAGCGGACGAACAAAACCACCACCCAAAAATAGTCACAGAGTGGGGTAAGGTAAGCGTTTTTTGGTGGACTCATACGATTAGCGGNCTCCATATAAACGACTTCATAATGGCAGCAAAAACAGATGTAATAGCAAAGTCTATGGAATGATTTGTAAATAATTTACTATGTCAATCGAAGTTAAAAACTTAATGTCACAACTTAACGCTATTGTAAGCCTACCTAGCGTAAGTTCTGCTATCCCTGAATTAGACACTAGCAATAAAGAAGTCATAGAGTTTCTGGCAAATTCTTTCGATTCATTAGGTTTCTCCTGTGAAATGATACCCTGCTCTATGAATAGTAATAAACTTAACCTAATAGCAACCTATGGAAACGGTCCTGGAGGTTTGGTTCTTTCTGGTCATACCGACACCGTTCCATTTGACGATAAACTATGGACATTTGATCCTTTTAAGGCTTCCGAATCTGAGGGAAGAATATATGGGCTAGGTATCACAGATATGAAGGGGTTTTTCCCTATAGTTTTAGAAAGTATTAAACCCTTGCTTAGAGAAACCTTCAAAGAACCTTTGATTATACTTGCAACCGCCGATGAAGAGACCTCTATGCAGGGAGCCCGAACTATCGCAGAGATCGGCCGTCCAGTTGCANGAGCTGCTGTTATAGGCGAGCCGACTGGCCTGCAACCCGTAAAAGCTCACAAAGGCATGATGATGGACTCGATCCGNTTAATTGGTAAGAGTGGTCACTCATCAGACCCAACTCTGGGGGTAAACGCTCTGGATGGAATGCATAAAGTTATCGCGGACTTAATGCTGTACAGAGATGAACTACGAGAAAAATATAGTTCAAACCTCTTTTCTGTGCCTCAGCCTACATTGAACCTAGGATGCATTCATGGCGGGGATAATCCAAATCGAATTTGCGGTGAATGTGAGCTTAAGTTTGATGTAAGGTTGACCCCGGGGATGAATTTAGATTCGGTAAGGACAGATATAAAAACTAGGCTAAAACGAATAACCGAGCCTCTAAATCTAAATTTTGAAATGAATCAAATTTTTACAGGCATACCCGCCTTTTTCGCTGAAGANAATAGCAAACTCTTAGAAGCTGCTGAGGCTCTTACTGGTCACAATGGAATAACTGTCGGCTTTGGAACTGAAGGTCCCTTTTTACGTGATCTAGGCATGGATACGATAGTTATGGGGCCAGGCAATATAGATCAGGCTCATAAGCCAGACGAATATATGTCAATAGATATGATTAGACCCACCATAAAGGTTTTACGTCAGCTTGTTTCGAATTATTGTTTAGACTTGAATTGAAGGAGAATTAGTTTTTTTACTATTACTTTGTGCGGATAATTTTCTAAATAAAAACTGCTCAGTGTAGACGGTTAAAGAAGGTTCCGTCGCCTATCTAAAACACAAATACTGTAGTTGTGTCCCTCACTGTTGGCAGCATCGAAATGCTTTCTTGAAACCTCTACCCAGTCTGCTTCCTCAAATCCTTCTAAATAAGTATCACCTTTGATCACTGAATCGACTCTCGTTAAATAAAGACGTCCAGCTAACGGGAAAGCCTCCTTATAGAGTTCAGCCCCTCCAATCACAAAGATTTCATTTGAATCAACGTTCATTAAACTTTTTTCGGCTAGTTCGAGNGCGTCTGCTAGAGAGCTTAAAGTTTTNACTCCATCGGTTCTTATTTCACCGCTTCTACTTACAATAATATTAATGCGATTAGGTAAAGGNCGACCAATCGATTCCCATGTTTTTCTGCCCATAATAATAGGGCTTCCTAACGTAGTTTGCTTAAAGTGCTTTAAGTCACCAGGAAGGTGCCATGGTAATCCATTATCTTTACCAATCACCCGATTTTTACTCATCGCACAAATTACAGCTAACGTCATAATCTTTACTCAAACCGAAAAAGGGTAATTTATCGGATCATGATGTTGGTATCCCTCTATCGCAAAATCTTCAAGAGATACCCAAGTCTCTAAATCAGTAAGAGTCTTAATATCTGGATTAATCAGCAATTTAGGAGAGGGATAAGGNGTTCTNCGTAACTGTACATCTCTCATAAGGGCGACTTGATCTTCGTAAATGTGCGCGTTTACAATTTTATGATATGCCTTGCCGGGCTTGTTACCGGTTATCTGGGCCATGAGTGCTAACAACGTAAAAACCTGAATCTGGTTGAAATTAAGTCCCAACGGCACGTCACAGGATCTCTGGTAACTCGTGAGAAAAAGTTCGTCATCAANCAAAGAAAAGGTATGCGTATGCATGCAAGGTCGTAGGCAACCCAACTCAAACTCTCCTGGATTATAAAACGTGAGAATTTCGCCTCTATCGTCTATACAGTCAGACAGATTGTCTATAATCTTGCCTAATTGGTCTAGAGCGCTTCCGTCAGATTTTCTCCAGGCACGCCCTTGAACACCGTAAACTCGCCCCATGTCATCTTCTCCCCGCCTTGCCGGGTTTTCAAGCCAGGACTGATTTTCATTAGCGTTGGCATCCCAAGTCTTTGTGCCTAAAGCTCGAAAGTCGGAGGCATTGTCGTAACCTCGGAGATAGCCAAGCAATTCAGCAATAGCTGCTTTCCAATAACTTTTTCTCGTAGTAATCAATGGGAACTCATTTTCTGAAACGTTATAAACCATATCCGCGTCAATTACTGTGAGACACTTTTTCCCAGTACGTTTATTAGCGATCCATTTACCGTCATCAATAATCCTTTTGCATAGTTTCAGATATTGGAGCATTAGTTAGAATATCCTTTAGAACCAACTGCGACTTTTATCGCGATCACTACCATATGCCAACAAGAGCAAAAGTAAGCCCAAAATTACCATAGGCAACGAAAGTAGTTGCCCCATAGTCAGCCAATCAGAATATACAAAACCGATATGTAAGTCTGGCTCTCTAAAAAATTCTATAAAGAATCTAAATGAGCCGTAAAAAAGAGCAAATATGCCTGAAACTGCCATGCGTGGCCTTGGTTTGGATGAAAACCACCAGACTATTATAAATAGTGCCATACCCTCTAGCGCAAGTTCATACAATTGAGACGGATGCCGTGCCAAATCATCTATGTGAGGAAAAACCATGCCCCATGGAACTTCTGTAGGGCGACCCCACAACTCACCTCCAATGAAATTTCCTAGACGTCCCGCACCAAGACCGAAGGGCACGCAAGGGGCTACAAAATCAATTGTTTGCCAGAATCCTTTATTGATTGACTTTGAATAGACAAATACAGCAATTAAAACCCCTAAAAAGCCGCCATGAAATGACATCCCGCCTTCCCAGACACGGAACAACCAAAGCGGATCTTCTATAAATCTCTCAAAATTATAGAAAAAAACCGAACCCACGCGCCCCCCCAAGACCGCTCCCATCGAACCATAAAAGACTAAATCTGAGATCTGCTCTTTGGACCAGCTATGGGTAAATTTGTCTCTGCGAGAACTCGCAAGAGCCCAAGCACCCCCAAAAGCAATAAGGTACATAACTCCATACCAGTGGATACTAATTGGTCCAATGCTAATAGCAACCGGATCAAACTGCGGGAAGACAAACATAACTCATTATTTCCAAACAATTAAATGTTAAGCTTCTTGGAATTAAACATCCTAAGTATACCAATATTGGGATGGTTCTAAACAATTTGAACCAGTAATAGTTTTGAAGGTGAATTCATGTGCCTCATAATCTTTGCACACCGAGCCAATGATCAGTACCCTTGTATANTNTCAGCAAACCGAGATGAGTCTTTCAATCGAAAATCTAGAGACGCACAATTTTGGAGCGAAGAAATTGGTTGTTCAAANCTTCTCGCTGGAAANGACNTGCAAGCAGGAGGAACTTGGATTGGAGTAACNCGNGANGGAAAATTTGCCGCNGTAACTAATTTACGGAGTGATTCAGACGACGATCAAGCATTACTCTCCAGAGGCAGCCTTACCCTGGAATACCTTANNGGAAAANAATCTCCCCATAACTTTGCTAAAACCATCGCCGAAGATCTTTCCGACTATAAAGGCTTCAACCTATTACTCGGACAGAGGGATGAAGTAGCTTTTATGAATAGCAGAGAAAAATCAATCTTAAAAATTGAGCCTGGGATTTACGCTTTCTCAAACGGCACTCTAAATTCAAGCTACTTCAAGGTAATTCAAGGCAGAGATAAACTTTCTAAACTTTTGAACAGCTGTAAGAAAGTCACCCCGGACTTTCTTGTAGAGATGATGTCCGATCGCACGGTNGCCGGGGATAACCTACTTCCAAATACAGGATTGCCAAAAAGCCGAGAACGAAAGTTATCTGCTACTTTTGTGTCTGATCCAGACCATAATTATGGTACTGTCTGTTCAACAGCANTTGTAACCACNTCTGCTGGTANAGCTCAATTCCTAGAGCAAAACTATGATAAAGATGGAACTCCCACTGATAGCCACTATTTTGAATACTCGCTGCAAGAGATGACAGATTAATTAAACCTACCTTATGGGCGCAACTAGAGTACCATTGTTTCTATCATTCACGGAATGAATGAAATCAGTTTGTTCGAGATGATCGTAGAACCCTATCAACCCCTGAATTATAAAGCATTAGATCCACTTCTTTTCGAATTGCACGCATATCTTCCATTTTCATTACATTGGCTAAAAGATCTTTAGCATCGAGGTAATTTACACTCCTTATTACTGACTTAACTTTAAGCAATGACGAACTATTCATGGATAGAGTATCAAATCCCATTGCCATCAAAAGAACTGCTCCCCCTGGATCACCAGCCATCTCCCCGCATATGCTGACAGGCTTACCCTCCAATTTTACCTCTGCTACAATAGAGTTAAGAGCGCCTAAAACGGCCGGGTGGAAGGCACTATACAAATCTGCGACTCGAGGATTATTCCTGTCTACAGCGAGTAGATATTGCGTCAAATCGTTACTTCCTACGGAAACAAAGTCTACTAACTTGCCTAGCGCTCTCGCCTGATAAACCGCTGCAGGAAGTTCTATCATAACGCCGACTGGAGGAAATTTTATAGATAACCCCTCTTGTAATAGTTCGCGATGACCGCGTTTTATTAATTCAATTGCTGCTACGACTTCGTCGACGTTAGTTATCATCGGTAACATAATTTGAAGATTTTCTAGTTTAAAGCTTGCCCGCAGCATCGCTCTGATCTGCAAGATGAATATCTCAGGATGGTCTAGCGTTACACGAATCCCCCTCCAACCCAAAAATGGATTAGCCTCTTTAATTGGAAAGTAAGGCAAATCTTTATCCCCACCGACATCCAAAGTCCTCATAGTGACTGTTTTAGGAGCAAAAGATTCTAATTGCTTCNGATAAATCTGTGTTTGTTCATTTTCTGATGGAAATCGTTCATTTAAGATAAAAGGGACTTCCGTACGAAACAAACCTACGCCTTCGGCACCCTGATCAACCGAAGTCATAATATCCGGCATGAGGCCAGTATTCACCCACAGATTTACTCTATGATTATCTATAGTTTCACAGGGAAAGTCCTTTAAACTTTCTAGCCCTGCAATAAATTGGTCTTGCTCGATTATTGCGTCGGAGTAATTCTTGAGCAGGTGATCTGAGGGATTACTAAAGACAACTCCTTCGTTTCCATCAATTACAATCTTCTTTCCTTCTACGAGACTTAGAGGTAAATTAGTTACGCCCATTACCGTGGGTACTCCCATCGTCCTAGCTAAGATTGCCGCGTGGGAATTCCCTGCCCCATTAATTGAAACTAACCCTTTAAGTTTACTTCGAGGAACCTCTGCGATCATAGGAGGAGTGAGTTCGTCACTGACCAGAATAGAGTCCTCTACATATTCTGGGACGAAAGGTTTTTTACGCTGCAAATAAAGCAAAACTCGGCTACATAAATCTTTTACATCAACTGAACGACCTCTTAGATATTCGTCTTCAATCGCTTCAAATGCTTTTATGTGTTCGCGAGCAACATGAGCAAGTGCGCCTTGAGCCCACGACCCTAATCTGATTCGCTCTACTACCTCATTGCCTAATGCATCATCATCCAACATGCGCGCATATACATCAAAAAGTTCGCGCTCCTCCTCAGCAATTTGATGCTCAATTTTAGTATGTAGTGATTTCATGTCTTGTTGAACGGCTTTAAGACAGTCACTGAAAAATTCGATTTCTTTGTCAATATCCTCCGCTTGCCGCTCAGGAACTTGCCTCAAATCAGCCTGCGGAAATACAACTACTGCTTTTCCGATAGCAACGCCCGAAGAACCAGATATCCCTTGGAATATTGTGTCTCTTACTTTATGTCCCAAAGGGCTGAGACCGGCAATAGCACCTGTCGCCTCGGCATGAGCGATAGTCGCGGCTAATTGAGCTGAAAGCGTGACAAGAAAAGCTTCTTCTCCCTCATCAAAGCGGCGTACTTCTTCATTTTGGACGATTAATACACCGAGGACTTTTCGGTGATGAATAATTGGCACGCCAAGAAACGCATTAAAGCTTTCTTCCCCTGTTTCTTTGAGATAGAAGTAGCTTGGGTGATTAGATGCATCCTCTAAATTTATCGGCTCAGCGTTTTTTGCAACCAAACCGACTAAACCCTCGTCTGCGCTCAAGCTAACTTGTCTAACAGCGCTTTTATTTAGACCTTCAGATGCCATGAGTATATAGCCGGCCACGCCAGAGTCATATAAATAAACTGAACAAACCTTAGTGTCGAGGCTCTCTCTAACACTGCTGACGATAATATTTAGAGCGGACTGCAAGTCGCTAGCTGAATTTACCTTTTGGACTATGATACGCAGTTCGCCGAGCATAAATTACCTCGTCTACTTTGGTGTCCTCCCTCTTCAATTCTCGCTAATTGTTAGCAAGGAGGTAAGGTATAATTTACTGTCACTAACAAGAATACGTAGGTACCACTTAGTTCAAAGATATTTATTTGCTTTTAACGTACTTTTGCACAGATTGCTCTAATTCCGTGAGGGCTTTACGATACACATCTCTTTTGAAATTAATTACTTGATCAACAGGATACCAGTAATTTACCCAGCACCAATCGTCAAATTCTGGTTGACGAGTGCTCTCAAGGTCTACGCAATTCTCTTCGCTTTGCAAACCTAACAAGAACCATTTCTGTTTTTGACCAATACATATTGGCGCCTTTCTCTGTCTAATATAAGTTTTTGGTAAGCGGTATTTCAGCCACTCAGACGTTTGACTCAATACTTTAACATCAGTCTTTCTCAGACCGACCTCCTCGTTCAACTCCCTAAATAGGGCTTGCTCAAGCGTTTCGGTTTCTTTTATGCCGCCTTGAGGAAATTGCCAAGCATTTTGCCTGATTCTTTTAGCCCATAATAATTGGCCCAGCTTGTTACATATGATAATGCCCACATTGGGACGAAAGCCGTTTGAATCGATCATTCACGATTAACCTTGCGCATGATATTACATGTATTGTTTCACAATTTCTTTGCTTCGACCAATAGTAGAATCGCACATGAGTAGTTTATGGAACTAGCCCGAGTCAACCATAGACGATTCAAAGCAGGAACTATCTTTAAAATTTATTCCTGAGGTTTATAATCCAGATCGTATAAGTCTAATTAATGGGTCCAAGATTAATGTCCAATTGTCTCGCTCTTTTCGATTTAGATAATACCCTACTTAATGGAGATAGCGATCATGCTTGGGGTGAATTTCTGATTTACAAAGGACTAGTCACAGAAAATAACCATAGAGCAAAAAACGACCAATTCTATGAGGATTACCGAAACGAAAGTCTAGATCTTGAAGCNTACGTCGCGTTCACAATTAAACCAATACTAAATCTTTCAGAAGAACAGAGAACCAACCTTCATAAAGAATTCATGACATTCGCAATCAACGACACCATCTTGCCGAAAGCCAGAAAACTAGTTCATGAGCATAAATCGAGAGGTGATTTTTGCGTTATAATCACAGCAACTAACAATTATATTACTGCGCCAATCGCCCAAAATTTTCAAATCGATTTATTGTTAGCTACAGATCTAGAAATAGAGAATGGTTATTTTACCGGCATGATCTCTGGTATCCCATGTTATAGGAAAGGCAAACTAGACAAGTTAGAGCAATGGCTGGAAAATAGTAATAGTGTCCACAGTTTGGCCAATAGCACTTTCTACTCTGACTCAATCAACGACTTGCCATTGTTGGAAGCTGTCCAAACGCCGATTGCGGTAGATCCAGATGACGCATTACTTCATGTGAGCGAGAAAAGAGGCTGGAAAGTGATCAGTTTGAGGTAAGCTTCTGTGTATTTGAGAACGGTCTTTAATTCGAAAAATCTTTGATCATACAATATCGACTATAAGGTCATCTGCAATATTTTCTAAAGCATTTTGTAAAAGATCTACGCTTAATCCTTGGGGNACTTTTAAACTCGCAGACGCCTTNAAAAGAACATTGCCGGACATCGGTGCTGGAGCNCATTCAGAGGTTAATTTCTCAAAGTTTACTGCCAAATCAGTCACGGTTCTTGAAATTTCTCGAATTATTCCCGGCCTATCATTCCCTATCAAACTTACCTCGATTATTTGATGGGTCTCGTCATAGCTCTCGCAAGAAACTCTCTCGATTACAAGTTTCAGTTCATCAGATATACCTTTTAGGGAAATAACTAGCGAATCGCATTCATTTTCGTCAACGCTCACGCGCAGTATTCCCGCAAATTTTCCAGCAAGCTGACTCATACTACTCTCNAGCCAATTGCCAGAGTGATCACTAATTACTTTCGCTAATGATTCGACGATTCCNGGCTTGTCTTCACCTATGACGGTGAGGACTAAATATGTTCTCATTCACTGNCTCTCGATAGAGCAGGACGTGCTCAGGTTAAAGCTAACTTTTAGAATCAATTTATTCTTTGAGTATGAAACAGAACGCTAGGATTGACTATTGAGTGTTCTTAAGCACTGATAATGACAAGTAGCTCATATAAGCACTTCTCTTGGAAACTGGCCAAAGTCCTCCCAAAAGCTTACTTTTTCTGGGAGCTGGTCGTTCGTCGGCTGAACATTGCCGTTTATGTCAGTGACTCTAGATACTAAAGTATGCGATCCGCTTTCTGGCTCAATCCAGTCGTACTGAAATAATTTCCAAGAATATTTAGTGTTACGCGGATTTAGCTGGGCTCTTTGCCAGGGCCCATCGTCAATTTTTACTTCCACGCTCTCCAAAGGTGTTCCATCATTTAAAACAAATCCTTGAACCTGATAACTCCCACCAGATTCTAACACTCGAACAATTGCAGATTTCAAATTCATGGTCGTCACAGAGTTTTCAACCCANCGCTCTACTCCACCNACGTTGGTGCGTTTTAATGTAACATAATCTCTACCCATGAATCTGCCCATGTAGCGCGTATCCTGCACATGTATTTGAGTTAACCACTTTACATTTGCCACCCCATACCAACCNGGAACCAATAGCCTCAGTGGTTTGCCATGAAAATGGGGCAATGGCTCACCATTCATCTCGAAAGCTAGCATATTCTCTGGGCGCATCGCGTCTTCAATCGACAGACTTCTCGCAAAAGCCTTCTCTACCTCACGACCGCGTATTTCCTCAGTGGCAACATCCTGGGCAAAAAAGACAACCTCTTTAGCTCCTTCTTTAATNCCAGCTCTGCTCAAAATNGATGATAACGTTGCCCCCCTCCAATTCGCATTACCAATCAGCCCGTATAGTAACCTTTGACTGTTTCCACCACATTCAAAACCAACTTGTTGCTCAAATACATCACCTGTTTGTAAATCATCTAAAGACAATTCCAATTCGTTATCCACCAAGCCAGTTACTCTTAACCGATACGAATCATTATCAACCTCCGGCTGGCCATAGTGCTGGACCAAATAGAAATCCTCGTTATTTGTAAAAAAAGATGTTATNTNTCGAGTATCCTGCCAGTGAGTCGTATTNGGCTCAATTGGCCGCCAAGAAAATGCTTCAGAAGCATCATCCGTAAAGGGGATCAATCTTTCTCCTTGCGCAAGGGCGGGAAACAGAAAACTAGACGTTGTCGCCATTCCCGCGGTTAGTCCCCCAATACTCAAAGCGCCTTTTAAGACGTCACGTCTGCCTTGATCCTTTGGATTATTTGCTGTCATGTTCTTCCCCTTAAACCCTCGCGAAATTGCTCGAGAATTTCTATGCTCTTATTTATTTTCAACTCTAGTTTTAAATACCTTATCATAATGANGCTCTTGGAGCATACACCAAAATTTATAAACTATATGACCAATAAAATTCACTACTTACACAGAATAATTTAGTCCATTCGTTTTGCTTATTTCAACCACTAANGCTTGGTCCGAGAGGGCGTCCANTCTCTACTTCCTGGTCACTTGCTTTTCTAATTAACTCAACTTCTACTTCGTAATGCAGCACTCTACCAGCTAAAGGGTGGTTGAAATCAACGTCCGCATTAAACTTACCCGGCTTCAATATGATTCCATTTCGCCAACCTTTTTCAGTGCGAACTCTAACCACTCCTCCAGTCATTGGTTTTTCTGCACTTTTGGCGAGCTGCAGTTTTTTTAGGGGAACGCGAAGGATCGCAGCTGGATCACGCAGCCCATATGCATCATCAGGCTCCAAAGTAATTTCCACCTTATCTCCTGCTTTTTTCCCCTCAAGAGCTTTCTCCAAGCCAATAACAACATTATGGTATCCATGCAAATAATACAGTAACCCTTTATTTTTAGACTCTTCAAACCATTCTCCTTTGTTTCCATCGGAGTCTACTTCGCAGAGTCGATAATGAAAGCCGACTACTTTGTTCGTTTCAATAGNTGTNTCTGAATTTGAAGTAGGATCATCTACTGCGCCTGAAGCTTCATCATTTCCGNTCATTTTTATTCTCCGATTACTTTTCTAAAGCCGTTAACGAGTAAATATTCTCTAGACATAATAGTTATATCCCAGTTGATTCCCAAGTTAAAGTCAATGAATCTATTTTTACTCAGTGGCTTAAACCTATATTTTTGATGAACATTGAGTGAGATATAGCACGAACTAGACCAGCGAAATATTTGAGCCAATTAGCGGAAATNTGGGATTTGAGGTATACTCNCGNCCCTTTGAAATCTTTGGAAGTTAAACTAATGGCGAATAAAACATCGAAAGGGGCTAAAGGGGTTGAGGCAGCAAATTCCCGAGACGATTTGGCTGGGCACATAGAGGCTTTTCTGAAGGCTGGTGGTAAAGTTCAACAAATTCCTTCGGGAGTGAGTGGTCAGACCTCAACTAGTGGCCCACGACAAATTGTTTTGAGCCATAAATCAAGCTAGCAAAGAAAATTACTAACGTTTTATGCGAAAGACNGGGCAGCCTTTGATTAGTATCTAATAGATGAACGGTAAGNTTTAGATTTGTGCACAACTCCATCAACCAAAGAAAAAATTCGTGTCCAAATTACTATTCAAAATGAGGTATGTCCCCGAGGATGAGGCGCAGGAAGTTCGCGATCTTCTCCAAAAGAACAACATAGAATTTTTCGAAACCTTTGCTGGGAACTGGAGTATTTCAGTCCCAGCNCTCTGGCTCAGCCACGACGAACAATTTGAAGAAGCGCGTAAACTTATTGAAGAGTATCAGTCAGACAGAACTGCAAGAGTAAAACAAAGGTTTTTAGATCAGAAAATTAAAGGCGGAAAATTAACTGTTATAACAGTATTTCTTCAAGACCCTCTGCGTTTCATTTTCAGCCTTTTAGCAATTTTTATTATTCTATATNTATCCTTGCGTTTCTTCCTCTTCTTCTGACATAGGGTGTCTTCTTTCTCGAGATTATGAGTCATTGTCGGTTTCCTTGCCTNATGAAAGTCAACCTTTAAGCTATACCNAAACCTCTAACCAACTATTTATATCAAGCACTTTACACTTCGAAGAACCTGTTATATAAAAAGGGTCGGTAAGTTAGTGGTTCCAACAGGGGGGGCTTCCTAACATTCTTGTCTACCCTGGCAATATAAAGGAGGTGATCCCATCAACAGTCAATCTATTAAGGGAGCCTCCAGTTACGTTAGTTAGTCTGACTATCTATCGAACTGGNGAAGAATCGTTGAATCTAGAACGTTCTTAGGCTCCCGTACGCGATTGGTCCCGCTACGATTGAATCGTAGCGGGATTTTTCTTTTNTAATAACTAGTTCTTAATCAAGTCGAATTAGCGAAGGGGTTTTTAATCGCCGAAACCTAAAGTTTCTATTAGTCAGTATTTGTGAAATATCCCAAGTAGAAACGGAATCAATTTCTTTTATCTTTCGTACCTGCCCGCTTTCTAGAACTGCTATGGGATTTCCACCTTGATATAAAACACGATTTTTTTGGACACGAGATAACTTTTGATCTCGTGAAATCAAACTTAAGAGATTAAGCGGATCAGCAGCACTTAAACAGAAAAAAGATTTACCTGTTTTAGTCTCGGCAGTTTTTCTAAATCGGCGGATGGCTTCGACGGTATCTGGCAAAGAGAACTGCTCACCTCCAAGGCCAGCNACAAAGCGNCCACCTCTTAATACTCCGCGAAGTTCCATTTTTCTCAGGTATGCCAGNATTTCTCTCCATGGAGGGGANAAACTTTCCTTTTCGAGTAATGCACGAGTAATTACACCCCAGCGCTTTAAATATATATGAATTAGCCTCTCCATTTGCTCTTCGTTTAGAATATTCCATCTNGCATTACCTTCCTTTTGATGCTCCNTTCCGAGAGCCTCCTGCCGAAGATTCTTCTGCAGACTCCACCTTCCAGAAGANTCTATGTCCAGCATGGACGNNCCTCTCCTGCCATTATGCGACCAAGCCCGTTTTCTCCTTTTACTCCGGGCAAGCAAGGCCCTCATCCCAGAAAAGCTGTCACTTATAACTCGGCCTCTTGCGACTAGTTCTGCCAGACAATCTTCCAGCTGGGTTTTAAGAATTCCGCTGCGATGCTGTATTTCGTGAAAAAAACTTGCGCCATTGCCCAACAAGTCACCCTCAATTTTTTTTACCATCTCACTGCAAAAAAAGTCGCCTTTTTTTTCTAATTTCTCCTGAGCTAAAGCTATCCAAATATCTTTATTCTTAAACGTTAAAAAGGTAAGAGGCATATTCTTAACTGGGCTAGGTGTGTTGTTTTTAGATCTTTTGAAATTGTAGTCAGGTGGAATATAGCGCCCCCANGCCACCCTTCCGCTAACACATAGCGTATCTAACCAATGCGTTTTATAGTCTTTTAGTCTTGACGGGAATATATCAGCTTCCCAAGATGCAGCGGGCGCAGTAACACCATCCAAGAGATTTAATGCACCTTGCAGGCAAACTTCACCATCAAGCACCTTATCTTGACTCTCATCACTGCGTAGACTTTGTAAATTATGCCTGTCAAAAATAAAAGCCGTGAAAATTTCAATAGATACAGGCTTTATAGCCTTCCGATACAAGTCAATTGAATACTTATGGATACGTTGTAAAAGTCGTCGTTCGCACCACTCGACTTCAGCCCCACTAATCGCTGACTTCGATTCAGCTTCAGAGGTATTTGAGGAAAAATCACCTTGAAAGGCGTAGCCCTCTGCCTGGAGGCCCAGCAGTGCAACTTCAACACTGTTCTGATCAATAGAGAAATCTTTCGCTATTTGAAAAGCGCTAACTGGACCACTACTTCCTAGACGGGCCCGAATAACTTCCATGATGGCAGCATCAAATGACCAGTCTTGAGGAGCAAGTTCCAAAGGTACCGTCGTCGTTCTAGTTATATCTGGGAAAATCGCTTTGAAAATTGACAATAACTCTATGGCAATCCAAATTTTGTTGTCATGTCCTGACAATTGTAGAAGTCTTCCTTCACCCGATAGTTCCTTCTTCCACTTATGATAACCATGGGCTTCAAATTCACGATCAGTGATAAAGCCTGTCATCACAAGCGCATCATGCAGCTCTTCGGAGTCTCTAACACAGGGCCAGGCTTCTTCCTGAACTCTAGAAATAGCATCTCTATCCAGCAAACTAAGGTCCTTTATCTCTGCGGGGTCGCTCCAACTCCTGTTACGGATAGCGTTAGTTCTTCGTTCTTCAAAGGGAGCATCGTCTAAAAAAGCATAGGGCCTAGCGTTGATTATCTCTTGCGCAAAAACTGAAGGCTCTCGAAGATCCCTCACAGTAAGCTCGACATCTCTATCCTCAATACTGACTATGAGTTCTTGAAACTGAACGATATCCATCGCCTCGGTTAGGCAATCAGTAATCGTTTGGTTTACTAAAGGATGGTCTGGGACTTCGCGCAGTCCGACAATATTTTCCTGGCAGGCAATTTGATCAGGGAATACGTGAGCGATCAAATCTTCAGCGTCCATTCGTTGAAATTGTGGAGGAATTCTTTTGCCAGCTCGATTTCTTTGAATCGCTAAAGATCTTGTCGCATTCCAGCGCCATCGAACTTCAAACATAGGCGCATCAAGCATAGCTTGAACAAGAACGTCCCTTACTGTCTCGCTTTTTAGATAGTTAAAAACATCCCCTAAGGGAAAACTGTGNACTGATCCTAAAGAGATAACAATGCTATCCTCGTTTGCAGCAGCTTGNAGTTCAAAATTAAACGACTTGCAAAATTTCTTCCTNAAAGCAAGTCCCCAAGCGCGNTTTAATCNACTCCCAAAAGGTGAGTGGATAACCACATGCATATCTCCCACCTCATCAAAGAACCTCTCTATGACTAGATGCTTTTGCGTTGGCATAATGCCGAGTTCACCCATTGCTATTTGGAAATAATCAACCAATTGAACTGCTGCTGATCGCGGTAACCCGATTTCATCGCACGCGAATTGAATTGCAGCATTNGCTGAGTCAATAGTTAACAAGTCAGCTATCCTTGCTCTTAGGTCTGAAACCGATTTTGATAACTCTCGAGTACGACCTGGCCCTTCTCCAAACCAAAAAGGTACGGTAGGATGCATACCCATAGCATCTCTAACTCTTACTTTTAATCCGTCTATCCTTAGGATTTGCCAACTATGTGTGCCCAAAGTAAAGACATCGCCGGGCAGAGCATCAAGTGCAAAATCTTCGTTTAAACTTCCGACGACCAAATCCTCTGGGTCCAAAACTACTTGGTATTCAAACGTNTCTGGGATTGCGCCCCCGTTGGTTATGGAAACTAAATTAGCTCCTCTTCTAGCTCTCACCTTCTTGTTAATAAGGTCGAGATGCAAATGCGCACCTTTTCGACCCCTTCTAGANGTATACCCTTCGGAGATCATTTTGATCAAGGCATCAAANTCATCACGGGTAAGTTCCCTGTAAGGAAAAGCATTAGTCACAAGCTCAAAAAGGGCATCAAGGCTCCAGGCCCCGTCGGCGAATTCAGAAACGGCTGAGTTAGAAGAAACTTCAGCAATAATTTGTTGGGCTAGAATATCCATCGGTTTATCAGGCACCTCAATCAAATCGAGCTCACCTCGCAACACGCTCCGCATTAAAGCCGAGCATTCAACCAAATCATCTCGGGTTAAAGGAAATAAAATTCCTTTAGGAGTACCATCAACACAATGACCACTTCTGCCCACTCGCTGCAAAAATTTAGCTATATTCTTTGGCGATGAAAATTGAACCACTAAGTCAACCGAGCCAATATCAATCCCTAATTCCATCGACGCCGTGGCGACCAACACGGTTAGTTGACCATTTTTAAGGTCTTGTTCCGCTTTTTGCCTGCTGTCCTTGCTCATACTTCCATGGTGTGCACTTACTAAATTTTTCCCTAGCCTTTCCGCCAAAGCCAACGCTAACCGTTCAGAAAGACGACGCGTATTGACGAAAATAAGTGTAGTTTCATGTTGGTTGATTAAGCTAATTAACTGTTCATAAATTTGTTCCCATACATCATTGCTCATTATCGCTGTCAGGGGTGATCGGGGAATCTCAATCGTCAAGTCCATATTCCTCTTAAAACCAGAGTCAATTATTTCGCAGTTTATCTTCTTATCATTTCCCCCAGAGTTCCCAACTAAGAATTTTGCTACTAATTGGATTGGATTTTGCGTTGCCGACAGGCCAATCCTTTGTAGCCTAATTCCCGAATTTTGTCTTACCAAGTTACTTAGTCTTTCTGCAGACAAAGCAAGATGAGAGCCTCTCTTATCGCCCAAAATGGCGTGTATTTCATCCACAATAAGGCTAGAGACTCCGGATAGCATTTTCCGCCCGCTAACGCTAGTTAGGAGCAAATAAAGTGACTCTGGCGTTGTTACTAAAATGTCTGGAGGAGACTTCGCCATTTTTTGCCGCTCATTCGCGGGGGTATCGCCAGTGCGCACTCCTACAGAAATGTTTGATAACGGCTCTCCTAGAAGTGACAGTTCTCTGTCTATTCCAGAAAGAGGAAGTTCAAGGTTCTTTTGAATATCGTTACTTAATGCCTTTAGTGGAGATACATATACCACCTCGACTCCTCGACTGTTTAAATCCGATAAACCCTTGGTGACTAAACGATCAATAGCCACATAAAATGCAGCCAAGGTCTTACCGCTGCCTGTAGGTGCGGAAACGAGTGTATGCTTTCCGCTTCGTACAGCACGCCATGCGTCGATCTGCGTTTTTGTAGGATTTTTAAACTGTGCTCTAAACCATTGCTGGCTGGCAAGATGAAAGTCTTCTAGGGCCACTCGATATACTCCAACTTCTTACCTTCAGCCTAAAACATGCTGTATAGACATACAAGTACCCCTGCATTGTCGAAAAGTGGTTTAACCTCAGAGGCTGCGTTGACATAACGGGCTTGTGACGCTAGTTTTCGGATTTGATTATAGAGAATAAGATCTTGTCTGAATCCAACTACCTAGAAACATTTAAACGCATACGTGCTCACATAAGTTTATTTTGGCAAGAAAATAAGCAATTCTTTCTGCTCCTTTTTTGCATCGTTTTTTTTAAAAGTGCGATTGCTGACCTAAGTTCAATTTCTGGAGCATCAATGACACCAACCCTACTTGATGGCGATAAAGTATGGGTCAATAAGTTAGCGTATGATGTAAAAATCCCTTTCACCGAAGTCTCTTTAGCCCAATTGGCGGATCCCAAGAGAGGCGACATTGTAATAATAGACTCTGCTGTCGCCAATAAACGGTTAGTCAAGCGCATCGTTGGCTTACCGGGTGATACGATATATATGCAAAACAATACTCTGGTTATCAATGGTATATCTGCAGACTACGATATTCTCGAACATAACGAGAGAGATATT
>PAWK01000012.1 GCA_002714195.1 Gammaproteobacteria bacterium
TGGCACGTATTAGAGTGTTTATTTATGTTTACATATTTCTGTATAATACCGAGACATCCTAACACACAGATAATTTTGAACACACGCAGTATTTTAATGAATCGAAATGCGTGTCCATCACCGAGAGTAATCCATAGTTTATCCATCAATAATTCACAATGTATTCACAAGTAATTAAAAATTTTATAAAGCAAGAGCTTCTTCCTCAAGGTTATTTGGCGGACGCGGAAAAGTACTTTATTCCTCTAGTGCATTTGATAATTAATGGAACAATCGAATCAAAAACCACTCCAATTATTGGAGTCAGTGGCGTTCAAGGAACAGGCAAAACGTCATTAAGTGAATTACTAGAAAATATCCTAAAGATTGAGGGTTTTAACATAGTCAGATTTTCGATTGACGACTTTTACCTAACAAAGATGGACCGACAGAACTTAGCAAAAACAATGCATCCGCTTCTAAAAACTCGGGGCGTCCCAGGCACCCACGATACACATTTACTCTCGGCTCTACTCAATGAATTAATCAATCCGACTAGTAAATCCTCAATCAAAGTTCCTCGTTTCAACAAAGCGCTAGACGACCGTTTTCCAGAAAGCAAATGGATAACTGTTAATTTTCCTATAGATTTGATCATCCTCGAAGGATGGTTTATTGGAGCAACACCCATGGCTGTTGAGTCCCTCCATATGCCAATAAACGAACTCGAGGCATCCGAGGATAAAGACGGCAGGTGGCGCAGATTCATGGCCAAACAACTAGAGGAGAAGTATCAAAATATTTTTGACCAAATTAATCTACTGATACTCTTAGAAGCACCATCTTTTGAACAAGTCTTTAACTGGAGAAATATTCAAGAGAAAAAATTAAGGACAAGAGAACGAAACGCTTCAGGCGTCATGAGTGAAAAACAATTNATGAGATTCATTCAGCATTATGAGCGCTTATCCCGCCATTGTCTTGAGATTCTTCCTAGAAAAGCTGACGTGGTTTATACATTAAACAAAAAACATAGAATCATTTCTTGTTTTGGTCTGGACTAAGCTTGCTCGATAGAATTTGAAAAAAACTTCTTGTCTTTCAACAACGGCTGAATCCAAACTCGCACTATCAAACAGATTAATAAGATCCCCAGAAATTGTCTCCAGAGTGGAAACCCTTCTTGATCCATTAAAGATAATTGTAGAGGCCAACTGAAAAGCTCGTATAACTCATTTAGCAATAGTCCACAAAACACTGCGGTCCCNATCACCCCGACCAAATATGCGACCAATGACCTTAATCCTAGTTGTTCTTTTATTACACCCATAGTGGCAATGTTAGTTGCAGGGCCGGTCAGCATGAATACGAGCGCTGCCCCTGGAGATAGGCCAGCAAACAGCAAACTGGCGGCTACTGGGGTTGAAGCCGTAGCGCAAATGTACATGGGTAAACCCACTACGACCATGACAAGCATGACCAGAATACCGTCACCCCATTGCAAAAAAAACGATTGGGGAACTAATGCCGTNATCACTGCTGCGGCAACAAGACCAATCACTAACCACTTTGCGGTATCAGAAATCATCTTTCCGTAACCATATCTCACCGCATTCAGGAAACGTTGAGCCACATTAGGCTGGGNTTCCTCTTGAGTGCTTCCACAGCAACCGCCTTCTAAAGAGCAGTTTTGGTCCGCTTTATCAACTTCTTTATCTAAACTATTAACGAGAACTCCGGCTACGATGGCACTTACAAGCGCACCAATCGGTCTTGTTATAGCGAAGATGGGTCCAAGAACGGCATAAGAAAAAGAAATCGAGTCCACACCGGTTTCCGGCGTAGCAACCAAGAAAGCAGAAGTAGCGCCTTTAGAAGCACCTGCCTTACGTATGGCCAACGCGGTCGGTATCACTCCACAGGAACACAGGGGCAGCGGCGCTCCGATAAACGCGCCTTTAGCAATTGATAAAAATCCCTTTGGGGCTAGCTGCCTTTCAACCCAACTGCTGGGTATAACTTGACGTATTATCCCCGCAAGCAAATATCCTGCAAGAAGCCAGGGAGCGCTTTCAACGACTAGATCCCAAAAAATTGTGGGTAAGTTAAGCATTTAAAACCCTTATGTATAATTAAAACCTTCTCATCTAATTCATTTCTGGTTGCTATAGTATACGCGTCCTAAAGGCGAGTAGGCCAACCATTTTGCCTTCATTTAAGCACTCTTGAAATCCAATTGCCTATCTCTTCTATCTCTTCGAGGCAAACCGCATGCTCCATCGGATAGCTATGGTATTCCGGCTCGAAACCCAATCCCTGTAAGGTCGTTTGGCTTTGTTTGCCGAGTGACTCCGGCACTACTGGATCTTGAGTTCCGTGACAAATCAAGATTGGTATCGACCTTTGAATGGAATTAATCTTGATAGCATTTGCCGTTGCGAAATACGTCGAAAGAGCCATAATCCCAGCTAAAGGCTTATTATAGGATAGAGCTGCTTCAAGAGATACGGCTCCTCCTTGAGAAAAGCCTGCAACAACTATCTTGTTGCTATCAACACCCCGTGCTATTTCTCTATCAATCAAATCATGAATCCGCGACGCAGAATCTTTGAGTTGGTCAGCATCAACATGCCGATCTATATCAAGCTGCTTTATGTCGTACCAAGCTGGCATAACAAATCCAGAATTAATAGTAACCGGTATAGATGGTGCGTGAGGAAAAACGAAGTGAACCCCAAAATCTAGTGACAATTTTAGCTGAGGCACTATAGGAGCAAAATCGTTTCCGTCAGCTCCAAGCCCATGAAGCCAAATGACTGACGCTTCAGCTTTTTGACCGGGCTGATAATCAATCTCAAGCGTTGGAAGTATTTCCATCAATATTCTCTCTAAAACAAGTTGAAACCAATAATTCCCCAAGAACTCAAAATTCTTAAAATTGGCTTTTACATATCTGAATTGGCTATCTTGAAAATTCAATATTGCGTCAAGCGGCAATGGTGATTTAAGATCTCATCATGGTTAACCANTTACGCACATTACTTTTCTGCATAGTCATTATATCAAATCTAGCTACCTCTCAGGAAATAGCTGAATACCCATCTCTAGTTGGTTCATGGGAAGGTCCTTTGGTTATCGGGAGAGACAGTACAAATCTGGCGTTCACATTCAGCATCCAGAACGGTGAATATGCTGCGGCGCTTATAAGTGGCGGAATGGGTATTTACGGTATGCCTGCGGACATGGTTAGGGTTGATGGTCGCAACATTACAATAAGGATCCCGCGGCTTGATGTAGAATTCACAGGAACGATACGCTTAAATGAATCGGGTGAGCAAATAGTACGAATTGATGGGGACTGGTTTCAATACAGCGAGATGGTTCCGGTAATTTTATTGCCCGTCGACCAGCCTACCTTTTNATAAAGCGCTGAGAANATCGAATGGTTGTATCAAAATCTGACATNTCGAAACAACGTCTAAAACAGCAATATTTNATACTGGTTCTAGCGAAATTAAGTTTCGTTTTTATCTTGCTCTGCGGTCCTAATGGGTCCGCAACCACTTTACTAAAACTCGATATTGATCAAGTAGCCAGAGAAGCGGAACTAGTTTTCGAGGGGGAAGTTTTAAATCATGAGGTNCGAACTGAAACCAGTACTGGTCTGATAAATACTTATATCACCTTCTTGGTTTTAGATGTCATTAAAGGAGATAGNCCNACANCAACGATAGAATTGAAATTTACCGGCGGGACACTTAACGGTGAAACAACAAAAGTAGATGGCTTAACTATTCCTGAACCTGGNGAACAAGGTATCTATTTTGTTGAGTCTACGAGTAACAATCTCATAAACCCCCTNGTTGGTTGGTCTCAAGGCCATTTCCTTATTAAAGAAATTGACGGCGAGCGTATTATATATACCGCCGGTCATAATCCCGTTATCGACGTTCAATCTATAGCGTCAATCCCACCTTCAATAAAAAGACCCAATGCTATTCTAGAGGAAAATAGCGATGCAGCAGCCGGGGTTTTAGTTGATGACGGAGGGGAAATACGAAGACAACGTCTTCAAGTAAATGAACTCAAATCTGAGATTTTAGAAATGATACGCTGAGTTTGCTTTGCTTACTCAAGCACGAAATAAAAAGAGTCGAATCTTCCTATCTAAAATTACTGGAGGAGGATGGCTTCCCCTTCTAAAGGCAGCGAATCACCGAAAACCCTCATGTATAGTTGTCTATTTTTAAAGGCTGCTCTCAAATCCTCGTTCATAAAGGACTCTCCCGACACCTGTTCTGATGCAGGGCCAATTAAGTTTAAAACTGCTGCACCCAAATCCCCCTCCCCGCTCATAATATGCAAAGTCGCTGCTGAAAATATTTGAAAGCTGCTTGGATCTACGAATATTTCATAACTCAATAAGTTCGTTACCANGTCAAAAGAGAAATCAGCTGCCAGCCTAATCCCGTTTTCATTGATAATTAGTTCGACTAGCTCTGGTNCTGGCGGTTGCCCGTTAACTAGCGGTGGTGTGACCGATGGCGGTCGGCGACGATCATTTGAAGCAGCAAAGGCTTGAGCTATCGCGAGTAAATGCGGATCCTTNAAACGCTTCCCTAAAAACTCCATACCGACTGGAAGTCCCGCTTGACTGAATCCGGCCGGAATCGAAAGCGCCGGCAAACCTGAATTAGCTGCCATAGAGCAGTTATTGCCAGGTTGTTGCTCACCAATAAAAACAGGCGTTTGTGCTATGGTGGGGTAAACTAGGGCATCTAGATTATGGGTTTCAAAAATTAAGTTGAGAGCTTGTCTCAAAATTACTCTAGCCGCCAGTGCAGCAGCGTATCCAGCTTCATCTGGCCGCTCTTCTAAGGTTTGTGACAAACGCCCTTCTATCGCTTCATGAAAGAGGCTCAGTTCGAATATTTTGGATAAGCTATCGATATCCTCTGAACCAAAAGTCTCAAAATATTCATTTAAGTCCGACTCGAACTCATACCCAATGACACTAGACGAAGCGATCAATTCAGCAACAAGGTCAGTAATTTCTACATCTACAATTGTCGCACCTTGCTCTTGATACCAACTCAGCACTTCTTCGAGGGCCACTCTGGTGCCTTGGCCAGCACTATCAAAATATGAAGTCAGCTTCCCTAACCTTAAATCTCTTGCCTCAACCGAATACAAATTTTCAGTAAATTGTGGGGTCGGCACTGATTCCAAAGCTTGGGTTGCTTGATCAGCAGGATCAAAGCCCACGGTTAAATCCAAAATAATAGCTAAATCCTCTAACGACCTTGCAAGGGGGCCACCAGTATCTTGTGTATGAGAAAGCGGCATGATCCCAAAAATACTCGATAACCCTTTACTGGGGCGTAACCCGTACAAATTGTTATAAGCCGATGGAATTCGAATTGAACCACAGGTGTCTGATCCCATTCCTGCGGCGCCAAAACTTGCCGCAACAGCAGCGCCTGTTCCACCACTGGAGCCCCCAGGCACTCGTCTATAGTCGTAGGGATTTCTTGTTTGTCCAACCAAGGACGAGATACTAGTGATGCCATATGCAAATTCATGTAAGTTCGTTTTGGCGAGGACAATTGCACCCGCGTCGAGCAGTTTATCCACCTGAGTAGAGGTTTGATTCGGAATAAAATTGGCCAAAGCAACTGATGCCCCTGTTGTCGGTATATCCGTCGTGTTGTAATTGTCTTTGATGAGAATGGGAATCCCATGCAATGCAGACCTAGCGCCCGATCTTAAACGCTCCTTATCAAGCTCAGCTGCTCTCACCCTCGCACTTTCATTGACCCGAACTATGCTATTCAATCTAGGACCTTTCTTGTCGTACGCAGCAATTCTTGCCATATACTGGTCTACTAACTCGACAGAGGTTATTTCCCCCCTTTTTAGAGCGTTTTGAATATCACTAATGCTTTTTTCAAAAACATTAAATGCTGGTTGAGCGTAAATATAGTTAACAAGCGCTAACGCTACTATCCAAAACTTCAACAACTGCCCCAACACAAACTGAGAATGACTGATTACATTGTTACTAAAATTCAAAATACTGCCCCGGGCTATCAACCGCTTTGCCCTCTAAGAACCGAGGAGCAAAACGAAATTGTTTAATTGTGTTTATCAACTCACCATTAAGCTTATTGTTTCCTAAATCCTCACTTATTACAGGGTCCACAGCATAACCCTCATGATTTACAGTAAAGTGTACTTTTACACCACTCAGAAAATTTTCTCCTACTGTACCCAGAGTGGGAACCCGAAAAACTGGCTTCAAGTTCTCCTCCTTTGCTAAACGTCTCGTCGCGCCAATAGCCAAACAATGGAACGTAGCATTTACAGATTCATTCAGATTTTCATAAGCTTTTATCAAGTCCACGTGATTGCGAACTGTAATATTCGCGCTAGGGAAGGAATTAAAATCTTTTAACGATATTAGTAACGGCTCTATTGCAGCCCTGTAGTCTTGCCTAGCAAGATAATACTCGCCGATTAGCAGATATGTTCGAGTTAAACCGCTCTTTGATCCAGAATCTGAGTACTGAGAAAGAATATGCTTTGCGTTTTGTAAATGGCCCCAAGAAGCGTTTAATCTTCCATCCTTTAGCATTAACGCTCCGAGCTCCAACTCTATGTATCCTGTTTTACTTGAGTTGGAACCTAAGTGCCTTTCAGACAGCCGAAGCGCTCTAGAGTAGTATTCAACCCCCAAATCGGATTTCCCTTGCTTACTAAGTCTGAGCCCAAGACCGATTAACGGTGTAATCATTTTCTCTGAATCAAACCCAAATACTAACTGATAAATCTCTACCGCTTCGTCTAAGTAGCTTCGGGCATCAGATTCATTTGCAATTAAAGTCGCATAATTCACAGCAAGCATGGCGCTTCGTTCACTTTCTGCACCGAACAAATCCTTTCCCATCTCGTAAGCACGTCTTGCCGCCTCTCTAGCGATATCGGGATTTGTGTCTTTCATCTCTCCATATTGAAAATATGCCACATTGAACTCGTCCATCTCAATCGTAGTTTGGGCAAGCAACGGTAATGAAACTAAAAGACCGAATATAAACTTAAAAGTGAAATTTTGTATTTGTTCTTCTGAACGATTAAGCTTCATTAAACTTTGACCCTGCTCAATACCTAAGGCATCCGCGCAGCCCTGATTTCAATTTCTACCAACCAACCCTCAACAACCAGGTCTTTTATCTCTACGAATGATCTCACAGGTTTGTTCGGATTATCAGCAGTGCCAAAGAACTCGGAATATCCAGCATTGAAACCGGCAAAATCTAGTCCTTCATCACCAGCAACCGCGAAAGCTCTAACTTGAACGATATCGCTCATTGACCAACCCTGCCCCTCGAGAGTTTCTTTAAACCTAGAAAAAGTGTCAATCGTCTGTTGCCGCATATCTCCCCATGAGCCATCAGCGAGTGATTGAGCGCCAGAACCGCTTAAATACATGGTTTCCGCGCCGGGCGGAATCGTAATACTTGTATAGAAATAAGTACCTTCATTATTCCTAACAATCTCTTGCGCACTGGAACTAGTTGAAAAATTGATACATGAAAGTAGTAAAATAAAAATGCTTGCTTTAGTGTGGCTCATTAAACTTACCCCCTTTTTGTTGTTTCGAGTTTTCTCATATCTAAACGCTTAAATTATCCTTCCTTTAACCTTTGTTCAATAACTGAGGGTTCCGAAGACCCTGCTTTCTGCTCTGAAAAACGAGACGTAATCATCCCGGTTGCTATCGCACCGTTCACGTTTAATGCTGTCCGCGCCATATCAATCATTGGTTCGACTGTAATTAATAAAGCTGCCACGGTAACCGGCAAGCCCATAAGCGGCAAAACTACTAGCGCCGCATTAGTCGCCCCACCTCCTACGCCAGCGATACCAAAAGAACCAATAGCAATAACCACAACCAAGTACGCTATAAATGACAAATCTACTTCGATCCCAACACTTGGGGCGACCATGACTGCAAGCATCGCTGGGTAAACACCAGCGCAACCATTCTGCCCTATCGTTGCACCAAAGGACGCAGCAATATTCGCAATAGGTGCTGGTATTTTTAGTTCTTCAATTTGAGCTCTGATGGTTAATGGGATCGTTGCAGCCGAACTCCTGGTAACAAATGCAAATGTAAGCACCGGCCACACTTTTTTAAAATAAGAGCGAATGTTTACACCCAGCAATAAGATCATTATGGAATGAACAACAAACATAATTGCGATTGCAACATATGAAGCCACAACAAAATTTATCAACGTCAGTATTGCATTAAAGTCTGACGTACTCATAACCCTTGTCATTAAAGCCAATACGCCGTAGGGAGTAAGACTCATTACTATTTTAACTAGCCTCATCACAACCGCCTGACTGGTTTCTATGAAGCCAAGTATGCGTTCCTTATGCCCTGAATCCTCTTGACTGACCAGCAAGGAGGCTATTCCGAACAAAAGCCCGAAAATAACAACCGCTATAATTGAAATACTTCGAGATTGGCTCAGGTCTTGAAAGATATTTGTAGACACCATACTGGTTAGTAATTCTGGAATGCTCAAATCCGCAACACTTTCTTGCCGTAACTCTAGAATCTCGGCCCGCGCTGCTTCTCTTTCACCCAAATTGAAATCAGTCGCATCAAGCCCGGCAACTGATGCCATAAAGATTCCAACAAGGGCTGCTATCATCGTCGTAAAAACCAGAATACCTACAACCGACCCTCCGATTCTGCCTAACGACTTAATCTCATCAACCTTTAAAACCGCAGCTATCATTGTCACCAAAATTAAAGGGATAATGATCATGCGAAGTAGATTAACAAAAGAATTTGCAACTATATTCGTCCACTCAACCGTCTCTTGCGAGACTCGGTGTTCAGTCCCAAAGAATATTTGAAGATAGGCTCCAAAACCGGTTCCGATCAAGAGTCCCAACAAAACTAGTTTTGAAAGACCAACATTTCTCTTGTTAAGGGAATAAATAAAACTTAACAAGCCGGTAAATATCACTAGGTTTACTACTGTGAGGACAGACATTTGATTGTCTCCTTGGTGAGTACGTAGTTAAATTTAGCCTTCTTTTGTCTCTTTACTTGTTTATAGCTAAATTGCGGGAATAGGTTCAATCTTGAGTATATCTTTAGTCTCTTGAATGGCCAAGAACTCTCTGTTTTAGACCCTAAATTCAGTTTATGCGAATAGCTACTCACCCCGGCAAATTTAGACTGTTATGACAGAATTAAAACCCAATATGACGATCAAACAGCTCGCTCCGCAATTCGCTCTAGATTTAGTTTCTGCGAGCAAGCGTGTATGCTCTACCTAAATGACAAAGGATTACAGTCACATGATAAGTTCAAAGTTTAAACTTCAATCTCTAGCCTTCACAGTCTTCATCTCTGTTTGTTGCCTTAACGCCCCTACAGAGGTTTCTGCGGAGGAGAAAAATAACTTATTAGACCGAATGGCTATATATGATGCCTTGACTCAGTACTCTTATCGGTGGGACAGCAAAGATTCTGTTGGCTTCGCAGAACTTTTTACTGAAGACGGTATTCTAGAGCGCCGGGTTAATGGCGAAAGAATTCTTAGCGCAACGGTCAAAGGAAAAGATGCTATTTTAGCTTACGCTAAGAACTCTCACCAAGGCAGACTAGCAGATAGGCTATCACGCCATCATTTTTCGGGCATCGTGTTCATTGAGCTAAATGACGCAACTGCTATTACAGAGAATATGGCTTTAATTACTCACCAAACTGAAAATGATTCCACTGCCTTTATTGTAAGCTCTGGTTATTATCTCAATACTTGGAGGAAAACCGAGAAGGGATGGCGGATCAGTAAGCGTGTTCTGAAAACAGATAGATTCGAAAACTAACAAGATCCTACTCTTCTAAAAATAAAGAAAAAATAATGAAATACGACTCTACAGAATATTCTGAGAAAAAAGCTGAAATAATTGAGAGCTATAAGAGCCCTTATTATAGATACCTTGTTCTGGGTATTTTGACTACCGTCTACATTTCTAATTTTGTGGATCGCCAGGTTATTAATGTATTGGCAGAATATATTATCGCAGATCTGAATATTTCTGACGGTCAATTTGGTATGTTATCTGGTCTAGCATTTGCTTTTATCTATACCACACTCAGTATACCGATAGCACGATGGTCTGACTTAAATAATCGAAGAAACGTTGTTGCGATTTCAGCAGCTATATGGAGCGTGATGACCGCTCTTTGTGGCCTAGCCCAAAATTTCTTTCAATTATTCCTAGCCCGTTTTGGTGTCGGCATTGGAGAGGCCGGCGGTTCTCCTCCCTCCCACTCAATTGTTTCTGATATATTCCCAGCCGAGCAAAGAGCAACAGCTCTTTCCATATACTCTCTCGGTGTTTATGGGGGTATCTTGGTAGGCACCGTCGGTGGAGCCTACCTGGTGGAGTATTTTGATTGGCGTACAGCATTTATAGTTGTGGGTTTACCTGGAGTCTTTCTCGCCCTGCTAGTGCGCCTCGTAGTTAAAGAGCCCCCCAGAGGAATGGCGGAATCTCGACCAGACGCAGAGCCTCCTAAGTTTATTTACGCACTTAAATTTCTATGGGAGCGAAAATCTTTCAGACATCTTTCTCTGGCGTGTGCTCTACACGCGTTTGTCACTTACGGTATCGGAAATTTTATGCCTTTATTTTTAGGCAGAGTCCATGACATGCCTATTCTAGATATAGGCTGGTACTATGGTCTAGTCGCCGGAATCGCTGGCCTATCCGGCACGTTATTTGGCGGTTGGTCAGCAGACTTTATGGTAAAGAAAACCAAGAATAAGAATTGGTATATTTGGATTCCATTCGTTTCTACCATCATTGCCATACCATTTGCATTGAATACTTTCCTACTCATGCCAAATGGCTATATTACTGTGTATTCCTACTTTATNCCTACATTTTTTGGAGGGTGGTATCTGGCTCCTTGTTTAGCAGCAAATCACTTTCTTGTAGGTATTCGAATGCGCGCCATGGCATCTGCAATTTTACTTTTCGTATTAAACCTTATCGGGCTTGGCTTTGGACCTATGCTAACTGGATTCGTCAGCGATTTTTTAACTCCTGAATTTGGAAATGATGGGTTACGATATGCACTTTCTCTAACAATACTTATTAACTTCTGGTGCGCTTTTCATTACTACTGCTGTCTTAAAACTATAAAGCAGGATTTCGACCGCGCGCCCGCTTAATGCTCAACTAACTCCTGACGAAGAAATGAATAGACGGAGATCAATTACATCGCATCTATAGCCTGAGACAGCTTGCTCACGCCAATCACCTCGATCCCATCAATTCTGTTTTTTGGCACATTCGTCTTCGGGACAATCGCCTTCTTAAAACCATGTTTCGCAGCTTCAAATAAGCGTTCTTGTCCACCGGGGACGGGTCTAATCTCCCCCGCAAGTCCTATCTCGCCAAAAACAACTAAATCTTGGGGTAGTGCAAAGTCCCTGAAACTAGAGACAACTGCTAACACTAGCGCCAGATCTGCACTCGTCTCTGAAACTTTTACTCCACCAACAACGTTAACAAACACATCTTGATCGGACATATAAAGACCTCCATGTCTGTGCAGCACTGCTAACAACATCGCGAGTCGGTTCTGCTCTAAGCCAACAGTAACCCTCCGTGGATTTCCTAACGGACTCGCATCAACTAAAGCTTGAATTTCAACCAGTAATGGACGAGTCCCTTCCCAAAGCACCATCACCAAGGATCCCGAGGTTTGTTGCTCTTCCCTAGCCAAAAATATTGCTGAAGGATTTTTTACTTCCAACAATCCCTGCTCTGTCATTGCAAAAACACCAATCTCATTAACAGCACCAAATCGATTTTTTTGGCCTCTCAAAATTCGATATTTAGTATCGTTACCACCCTCAAGCATGACAAAACAATCAATCATATGCTCAAGCACTTTAGGTCCCGCTAAATTTCCTTCCTTTGTGACGTGACCCACCAAAATTAAAACCGTATTCGTTTGTTTTGCATATTGAATAAGGTATGCAGCGCTTTCTCTTACCTGAGAGACACTTCCAGGAGCAGATGGAATCTCAGAACTATGCATAACTTGAATTGAGTCAACGACAACAATCTCTGGTCTGTTTTCCTGAGCTGCATGGCAGATTTTTTCAACATTTGTTTCTGCATAAACTTTTAAATCCTTNTGGGCAAGGTTTAGTCGGCTTGCCCTCATTCCTACTTGTTGAAGAGATTCCTCACCAGTCACATATAAAGCACTCTTCCCTATCGAAGACAAGTTGCACATGATCTGCAACAAGACTGTGCTCTTTCCAGCGCCAGGGTTACCACCAACCAAAATCACCGAGCCAGGAACCAGACCGCCACCTAAAACTCTATCTAGTTCTTTAATAGTACTTGAGTATCTAGGCAAAGCTTGCAAGTCGAGATCCGCAAGGTTTTGAACATCTGAAGTTTCTCCTGCGTAACCCTCTCTTCGAAAGTCTGCATTAGCCGCAGGAGAAGANGAGTTTCCCATTTGAGTTCTTGATAAAGTGTTCCAAGCCTTACAAGAAGCACACTGACCCTGCCACTGACTGTGCTCAGTGCCACAATCATTGCACACGTAGACTGTTTTAACTTTCACCATAGCTCAGAAGTGGTTGGGGTGCTGAAACCAAGTTCATGCTCATATCATACATATATGCGCGGCACTCGCTTTGTAACTTTNCAAAACAATTCATACGCTATAGTGTCNGCGAANGCNGCCACCTCGTCAGCGGCGAGTCCATCTCCCCATAANACTACCTCGTCATTTATTTCCACATTATCTATTCCTGTAAGGTCTACGGTAATCATGTCCATAGAAACACGGCCTAAGATCTTTGTTCGAAAGACCTTTGATGAGGTCTTTACAAGAACTGGCGTGCCGTTTCTAGCGGAACGTGGATATCCATCTCCNTAGCCTANAGAAACGGTTCCCACCTTAGTATCTTGCTCGCAAACATAAGTCGCATTATATCCAATGCCCTCGCCCACATGGACTTTGTTTATTGAAATCACCCGAGATGACAGGGTCATAACAGGATGAAGTTCAAGGTCCTCGCCATTTCTTTTGGCAAGAGGCGAACTACCATACAACATGACTCCCGGTCTTACGTAATCTCGGTGTGTCTCGGGAAGTGTTAGTATTCCAGCAGACGCCGCAATACTAGTTTCCAATTTTTGCTTAGATTCTTGCTCAAAAATTTGTTCAGCACTCGCGAATCGCCCTAACTGCTTATCAGTAAAAGATTTAGATTCCGGATTATCCATATCATCAGCATAAGCAAGGTGCGTCATGAAAACTATTTCTATATTTGGTGTTGATTTCAGAATGGTCAACACTTTTTGACAATCATCAGCAAGCATGCCTAAACGATTCATGCCGGAATTCATCTTAATCCAAAACCGAACCGGTTTATCTGCCGGTTTTTTTCGCATTAACTCCATCACTAGTTCAAACTGATAATATGCGTGTAAGACAATTTCGAAATTCAACTCCATACACAGACTAAGCTCTTCTTGATTGACAAACCCGTTCATCAGTAAGATCCGACAGCCTAATTCAAGATTATGAAGTTCAACTGCCTCTTGGGTCGTTGCAACAGCTAATCCAACCACATTAGGAGAAGAGCCTAATGCCACGGTTGCTATCTTATCTACGCCATGCCCATAAGCATTAGACTTGACCACTGGAAAGATTTTGGAGTTCGGGCAAAGCTCACTAACAATAGCAAGATTTTTTTTGAGAGCACCTGAGTCTATTGTTGCCCAAACCCGCCTTGAAGATTCAACCATTTATCATAGCGCCTTGATACTTTTAACCATGAGTAAAGCTATCGTCATACCGAGGCGGAGCATGATTTTCAAACCTAGTAAACTGCCCAAGAAAACTTAATCTTACAGTGCCTATTGGACCATTACGATGTTTGCCAATAATCACCTCGGCAACCCCTTTATCTGGAGTGTCCTCGTTATAAACTTCATCTCGGTAAATAAAAGTTATTAGATCTGCATCTTGCTCGATAGCACCTGATTCGCGCAAATCAGCCATGACCGGGCGTTTATTAGGCCTCTGCTCCAAACCTCTATTCAACTGAGAAAGCGCAATCACTGGACAGTCAAACTCCCTAGCTAATTGCTTAAGAGAACGCGATATCGCAGAGATCTCTGTGACCCGATTCTCATTTGTGCCCTTAATCTGCATTAACTGAAGATAGTCAACTACAACCATCCCAAGNTGTCCGTCGTGATCTCTGGCTATCCTGCGCGCTCGCGCCCGGATTTCAGTGGGACTAATACTCGCGCTGTCATCGATAAATAACGGCCTATCCTTCAATGCTTTTGCTGCTTTATTGAAACTTGGCCAATCTTCTTCAGAGAGTTTACCCGTTCTGAGTTTAGTCTGATCGATGCGACCAATTGAAGAAAGCAATCTAAAAATCAAAGATTCTGACGGCATCTCCAAACTAAAAACTAAAACGGGCGCATCGTAGTTAAGAATAGCATGTTCCACCAAATTCATGGCGAAAGCAGTTTTGCCCATAGACGGGCGCCCAGCCACAATAACAAGATCTGANTTTTGCCAACCTGAAGTTATGGCATCTAAATCTTTGTAACCGCTACCCAAACCAGTTAAATTGCTATCAGAACCTGCTAGCTCATCAATTCGATCAAGAGCCTTTTCCAAAAGCGGGTTTATTGCTATCGGACCGCCTTCCTGAGGCCTTTCGTCAGAAATATTAAAAACTTCTCTCTCTGCCTCATCAAGAACTTCGTTAGCCTTCTTCCCACTCGGGTTATAACCGCTCTCTGCAATTTTATTTGCAACAGAAATCAATTTTCGAAGAATTGCTCTCTCTCTGATGATGTCCGAATAAGCTTTTATATTTGCAGTGCCTCGAGAAGCACTTGTTAGCTCACTTAAATAATCTAGTCCACCCGCAGTTTCCAACTCATTCAAACTGTCCAACGACTCAACGAGAGTCACCACGTCAATCGGCCTACTTGCCTCACTCTGCCTCGCCATTACTTGAAAAATTAGTTGATGTTCTGGACGGTAGAAATCTTCTGGTTGCAAAATATCGACCACATTGTCCCATTCACTGTTATCAAGCATGAGGCCGCCGAGAACCGCTTGCTCAGCTTCCACAGAATGAGGTGGCACCTTAAGAGATGTCAAGTTCTTTGAGTTGTTGTCAACCTTTCGGGTTTTTGTTTCAGAAAATTCAGCCATGTAAGAAAATCTAGGCAAATAGGGTTACCCATGAGTGTACAGAATGGCACTAGATTAGGAAAGTAAGAGATGTTTTTTAAGCTAAGTAACTCCTAANGGTCTAATCTGGAGAGTCTGATTCCTCAGAAACCGCTTCTGACGAAACTGATGAACTGGTGCTTTCCTCTGTTCNCTCTACCTCGTCCATAACACTACCATCATCAGTAATCGCAGCTCCAGATTGGAGACCTATAACTGAAACAGAGATTAAGGCATCGACGTCGAAACCCAAATCTAGCGAAATTTTAAATTCTCCAAGATCCCTGATAACCCCGTGAGGCATTTGTACCTCAGCTTTTGTGATATCCGCTCCAGATATAGAATTTATTGCGTCAGCTATTTCTCTAGTGCCAACCGACCCAAACAGCTTACCCTCATCACTTGCGTTTACTTCAATAGTAAGACTGAGTCCTTTAACCGTTTCAGCCCGCTTCTGAGCTTCAGCGACCTTCGAATTATGAGAGGCAAGAAGATCAGCTTTTCGATTCTCAAACTCTTCTAAATTATCTTTAGTCGCCGGAATAGCCTTACCTTTCGGAAAGAGAAAATTTCGCGCATACCCAGACTTAACATTAGCTGTATCACCAATTTCCCCTAACTTTCCTATTCTCTCAAGTAGGATTACGTTCATAACTTCACCTCACACAGGCTTAATTTATTTATAACTATATATTAAAACTTGGGTCAGACTCGAATATTGAGTCAAACCTTTGTAATACGTCTTCTAAAATCATACCAACTATCTATCACTGCCAGAAGCACAATCAACTGCAGTGTCACTGGTAGCANAAACAAAGCATAGAACACCACCAGTGCCATAGCAGGAAATTTCCGNTCCGCGCATACTGAATGCACCAACCCAATTCCGGAAAAAATTAGCGGCAATGTGAAATAAATAAACCATGATTCCGGAATAATAATTCCAAAACTACCCAAAATCATGAAGCAAACCAAAATGAGGGTTACTTTATGCCCTATGCGCAAATGATGGAATTCTTTTCGAAAACCACCAGGATTAAATAAACNAGCTTGCATCCATCTAGCCAACATTGTGAGTGCAATAGCAAGAAACATGTACACAGACCCAAAGAGGCTAATAACGATACTTCTAACGTCTTCCCCTTGCAGAATCTCGGTATTACTCTGCATTAGAATTTGTACTTGCTGAAAAAGAGCATCAAGCATCGCGGGTTGCAATCGAAAATATCCCTCAACTGCCAGTCCCACCGCAATTGCAGCACACAATGTGATTTCCCACGAATTTGTAGCCCTCAAGATAGAGGCCAAACCATACACTCCTAGCAACATTGTTAGCGGCGCTATGTCTCCAGTGANCGCCCATCCAAAAAGCGGCAACATCGCCCAGAATAGAACCCCAGTCGTATCACTCACGCCTTTGCGTAATACCCACAAGCCTATCAGTGGTGGGTTCAGTAAATTAACCAAGGGNAATACCCCTAAAAGCATAGTCGCAATAACGGCTTGCTTCTTCCCCGTCATAACGAATTGAGCAAGCCATCGCATTTTAAATGCCTTTCATTTAGACCTGATGACTATCAGTGTACGGAATTAGAGCTAAGTAACGCGCACGCTTTACCGCCGTCGCAAGTTGCCGCTGATAGCGCGCCTTTGTTCCAGTAATCCGGCTCGGTACAATTTTACCCGTTTCAGAGACATAAGCCTTCAAGGTTTCTAAATCCTTGTAATCGATCTCCTTTGTGCCCTCTGCTGTGAATTTGCAAAACTTTCTCCGTCGAAAATAACGAGCCATATTTATCTACCTTTATTAGTTTAATTCGCCAGCTACTCCTCTTTTGGAGTCTCTGGTTCTTCCAATTTAGTACTACTATCTGAGTCGTCCAATTCCTTATCAGCCTCGACAGCAGGCTCATCAGACTCCGTCGCCAATTCTTCTGAAGCATTTTGGTCACTAACCTCACTAGCGGGGTCTCGTGTTTCCTGAGCCGCTTCTTCCAACTGCCTCTTCTGTTCTGCTCGAGCTCTACGCTCCTTACTTTCGCGCTCACCTTTTAAAATAAAAGATTCTTCAGTTATAGCATCCTTACATTTAATTATTAAATTTCGCAGGACTGCGTCGTTAAAGCGGAACAGTGTAATTAACTCATCCAAAACTTCCCTGCCACATTCTATATTCATCAGAACATAGTGTGCCTTATGGATTTTGTTAATTGGATACGCCAACTGTCGCCTACCCCAGTCTTCTATCCGATGAACCTTGCCGTCGCTTTCAGTGACAAGCTGAGTATAACGATCCGTCATACTGGGAACCTGCTCAGACTGATCAGGATGAACTAAGAATACTACTTCATAGTGTCTCATAGAGACTCCTCTTGGTTTTAGTCTTCCATCAAACACAAGTGCGCGCGGTAAGACAAGGAGTTAAGTGTGTATGTTCGCTTCCAACAACAAGGTTGGAGGCGCGATTTTAAGGACTTTAGACCGGTGATGCAACCAAAATACTACTCTTGATCGAAGGAGCGCTGACGGATAGCCTCAAATAAAGTAACTCCAGCTGCAACTGAAACATTAAGGCTACTCAGATCGCCCGCCATGGGAATTGAAGCCAAAAAGTCGCATTTTTCTTTGGTCAGCCTACGCAAACCATTACCCTCTGAACCCATGACCAGCGCTACCAAACCCTTAAAATCATGTTGATAGATGGATTTTGGCGCTTTCTCATCAGTACCGATTATCCAAAACCCTAGTTGCTTCAAATCCGTTAGGAAACGAGCTAAGTTGGTTATAGTGACGAGGCTGACGGTCTCCGCAGCTCCACTCGCTACTTTTCGTGCAGTTGCATTTAATGAGGCAGAGTTATTCTTGGGAATAATTACAAACCGCAAACCNGCAGCATCTGCCGTCCTAAGACAAGCACCTAAATTATGAGGGTCTGTAACTGAGTCCAAAACTAAAAGAAGTTCGGACTTGCTTTTGCCAACAATTTCTAGGAGATCAGCTGCGGAACATGCCTCAGCAGGAGTCATCGCATGCTTAATGACAAAAGCAGCTACACCCTGATGAACGCCTCGCGCTTGAGCCTCAAGTTCCTCTTTCGGCACCTCGATCACGCGCACTTTTTCAATCCTTGCAAAAGCTATCAATTCAGATAAACGCTTATTTTTTTTCCCAGTAACCACTAACAAGCGGTCGATAACACTGGGGTTTCTTTTTACCAGAATAGAGACGGCGTTGATACCTATTGTAATTTGGGAATTCATCAGGCACATTCCTTAATTTTACCGATCAAAAGAATCGGATCATCAACAATTTATTATAAAAACACCAAGTCTTTCATGATTACCGTTTCGCTCTCGGCTTTTTACCTACCAATTTTTGCTTCCNCTTAGCTTCTTTGTTGAGATTTCTTTTCTTTCTCCCTTTATTCTTTGATCGAGTTGCTGGCTTACTCGATACATCCCTTTTTCGCTCCTTCTTCCTCTTGATTGCTTTAACCGCCAATTTCGAACCGCTTAGATGGAGATCTATTTTTCTCTCAAGTACACTTACTCTCGCTACCCTAACCTCAATCTTGTCTCCCAAGCNAAAAACTTGCTTTGTCTTCTCTCCCTTCAGAATATGGTTACTTGGATCATAATGATAATAATCATTACTTAGATCAGTCACATGAATTAATCCTTCTATATAGATACCATCCAGCTCAACAAATAGACCAAAGCTCGTTACAGAAGTAACTATTCCTTCAAATTCTTCTCCTACCTTATTTTCCATGTATTCACACTTCAACCAATCAAGCACACTATAACTTGCGGCNTCTGCTCTTCTCTCAGAATTGGAGGATGCGACTCCTAGAGCTTGGATTTCCTTCTCAGTATAGGGATAGATTTTCTGCTCGCCTATTCTGGCTTTATTTTTGTATTTAACGTGACGACTAGACTTAGTCTGTATTAAATGCCTTATAGCTCGATGNACTAATAGATCGGGATACCGTCTGATTGGAGACGTAAAATGCGTATATACCTGAAACCCCAAACCAAAATGCCCAATATTTTTTTGCTGATAAACCGCTTGCATCATCGATCTAATAAGCATGGTATGCAANAAACGACTATCTTCACGCCTACTAATTTCGGATAAAATATTCGAATAATCTCTGGAAGATGGTTTGTTACCACCACCAAGGGATAAACCGAGACTTCCTAAATATTGCTTCACACNATCCAGTTTTTCGGCATTAGGCCCCTCATGGACTCTATAGAGAGCAGGAATCTTACAATTTTCTAACAGTCGTGCTGCAGATACATTTGCGCATAACATACATTCCTCAATTATTCTATGCGCATCGTTTCTCGAAACCGGCAAGATTTCTTTTAATTTCCTATCTTCTCCAAATACAACTCTCGTCTCTGTTGATTCAAACTCCATAGCACCTTCTTTGCTTCTTTTTAATTTTCGTGCTTGAAAAAGCGAATAAAGGCTTTCAAAGTGGCTTATCAATGCGGAGTACTTCTTCCGTAATCTTCTAGAGGATTTTTGTTGATTTTCGTCTTCTGACTTTTCAAGAATATTTGCAACTTCTGTGTATGTCATTCTCGCATGAGAATGGATGACAGCATCATAGAAACAGTAGTCAATGATGTCGCCAAGTTTTGAAATCTCCATTTCACAAACCAACGATAGTCGATCGACATTCTCATTAAGAGAACAAAGTCCATTTGATAGGAGCTCAGGTAGCATAGGAATTACATGCCCCGGAAAGTAAACCGAAGTCCCTCTGCTCATGGCCTCTTGATCAATTGGGCTGCTCACCTTCACATAGTGAGAAACGTCTGCTATGGCGACATATAAAGTCCAATCCCCTCCTTTGTTTTGCCGTGCAAAAACCGCGTCATCGAAATCCTTAGCATCTTCGCCGTCAATGGTGACAAAGGGGATATCTCGGAGATCAAACCTGAATTCAGATTCCTCTTCTGTCACCTCTTTTGGAATCGAATTTGCTTCTTTCGATACAGATTTGGGCCAAACATGAGGCAAGTCAAAACTTCTGATCGCTATTTCAATCTCCAACCCTGGAGCAGAAATATCGCCAAGAACCTCTTTTATTCTGCCAATCGCTTTACGTCGTCTATCCGGATAATCGACAAGTTCAGCAACAACAAAGTCGCCATCCCGAGCCTTACCATATTCGTTTTCTGGAACTAAGATTTCATGATTTATACGTTTATTCTCCGGGACAACTGAACCAAAGCTCTTTCCCTTATAAAAGCGTCCAACAATCTCAGAGTAACGGCGCTGCAAAATTTCTACTACCGCACCTNCCTTTCTACCCTTTTGGTCAATACTACTGAAGCGCGCCAAGACCTTATCTCCATCAAACAGCCTTTTCATTTCGCGAATACTNAGAAANAGGTCTTCCCCACCCTCTTCTGGAATAAAGTAGCCGACACCATCCTTGGTGCCCTGAACTACGCCTCTCTTAAGCTCCACTCGATCTGGAAGACAATACGCACCTCTGCGATTTCCAATAATTTGGCCATCGCGACTCATAGCTATCAAGCGACGCCTGAGTGCCTCTATCTCCTCNGTTCCATTTAAATTCAATTCCTCAACAAGCGCTTCCAAGGTAATCGGTAAACCATAACTTTCAAGGTGGGAAAGAATGAATTCTCGAGAGGGAATAGGGTGTGAATATTTCTTGGACTCGCGTTCCGCGAATGGATCATTAGTATTAGATATTTTAGGCATCAACAAAAGGAGGGCCACAACTTATATGNACGAAGTATACACTCAGAGCGAACTGTTGTCTGTCCCTNTCTTACTCANGAAATTCATACCTANNCGATATTTGACGTATNATTGATAGTTCAACCAATGCCCAGATGGCGGAATTNGTAGACGCGCTAGCTTCAGGTGCTAGTCGCTATANAGTCGTGGGAGTTCAAGTTTCCCTCTAGGCACCATGGAATCGCGAGATATATCAAATTTAGTTTTTTATGAAATTGAGTGTCTCTAAAGCTCTGCGAAAAGGCGTTGAGGCNCAAAATGCAGTCGGGGCGCAGGAAGTCTGGCGTTACTACGCTGCTATTGTAAAGAGCTTGGCTTGGCTATNCTATATCTCATTCTACTAAAACTNAGCTTGGGAAAGAAAAAGGAGTATTTCTTGAGGATGGACTTTACATACTAGATTTTTAATACTTCTAAAGACATAAGCTCCTCACTGCGNCAAAAGGAACAGAAGCTTTNATAAAACCCGANAGCTTTAACATTTGCGCCAATCAAGATCACACNTCTATTGTNCTAGATAGCTCTCAAGAAACCATGTAGCATGAAGTCCATTGTTAGGGGTATCGAATGAAGAAACANCTATCAATCATATTGACNGGACTCCTGCTTTCAGGATGTCTCAGTCCCTATGAATATAAAGATTGTGGCGTTTTGTATGACAAACCCCCTGCAAACCCGCTAGGCACNAACGGCAATTTAATCCCGGATACATGGGGCGATGTGATGGTGATGGCCTCNCGAAGTGCGAATCAAGATCATTTTTTCAGGAATAATGCGTGTATGCTAACCGGCGAACAGGTTCGAGCACCTAATTAAAAAGAATCGCACCACCGTCACCCTAACCCAAAGCCATAAGCTATTTGGAAAGCTCCTTCCTCAACAAGACCTCCAATACTACAGCAGCAATTATCAAAGCCGGGATATCGCCAAAAAAATGGCCTCTCTCTGAAGTATCCACCAAAGCTTGACCAAACATGATNAAACCATGAACCAAGCTACTGTAAATCACAAAACGAATGAACAACACGTGCTCTAATGGGTTTTTTGAAGCCTGAAAGATCATCATAAGGCCCATTACAAAATAGATTCCGACNATCATTAACTGATATTCNGGTTGAGATGGAGACCAGGCCCAACCGCCAAATAAATTAANCTGAAATAAACCATAGACAGAGCANAAAATTATCCCAAAGCCAATCAATGAAATCCTTAAATAGTTCATAGTTATGTGCCCTCTGATTAAGATACTTGAAAGGTTGTAGTAAAAGAGACCTTGAACAATAATATAAATACATTTAACGGCTACTTAACACAAGATATAAGGATTAATCTTCCGTTTTAAAATTTTAACGGCTGCCTCTTTTAATTTATATCTACATCACAGATAGTAAGGACTAATAAGTGACTATCCCTAAAATTATTCTAGCAGAATCCGCTCAAAGGCAGAGAGTTTTGAGCACAGTTTTGATAGGCTTTTCAGCTGATCCGTTTGTTCGATGGGCTTGTCCGGAAGCCGAGAAATATGTCTTTATATAAACGATATGGTTTTGAGACAATGGGTCAAATAAAAGTGGGCGATGCGCCTCCGTTCCATCCAATGGTAAGACGGACTAGGTAGAAGGCGGAAGAAAAAGATTATGAAACTCAAAAATAGGGTAGCTATCATTACTCGCACCACAGTGGGCATTGCCAAGAGCACAGCAAAGAAATTTCTGTAAAAGGGAACCAAAGTCATGCTAGCGGGCCGCCCTGAGGAAAAACTAATGACCCTTCAAGATGATCTTAACATGGCCGAATATTCATGGCCGACGGCGGCATGACCGCTACAATCTAGCTCGCCAAGAAAATTCTTGAGATTATTTAATAACTCAACTAGCGATAACTATAAGGCTATTCCGACTCAAAGGCATTCTTAGAATTGTTTGAAGCGTTAAGGGCCACACAAAAAAACCCCGAGCAAGTAAATGCTCGAGGTTTTTCTAACTTAGTTTAAATTTCTTTGCGTAATTTTGATACTTGCGCTAATTCTTTCGCGAACTCATCCAATCGCAGCCTTATCTCGTCTTCTTTCTTCTTTTTTAAGTAAGCATTCTCCATTTCAAAATCTAATTCTGCAGCCTGCTTTATATCAGTCTCTTCAGCTTTAGCATGCGCAAGTTTCGTCATTCTATTAAGCCCCAAGTTAGATTAGACAATTGCTCATTGAACTATTGGTAAAAGGGAAACTCTCTCTTTTGCTTACTTAATTGTAAAATATTCTGACCAGAAAAACGCAACATATAGTGTTGATACNCCAAAGTCAAACAATATATTGTTAATTTTTTAAGTAAGATAAGAGAATTTACTTATACAATATGTTGTACCAGCCCCCTAAAAAGTCATTATCTGAAGTAGCAAGATATTTTTGCAATAGAATAATTCAGTTGAAATCTAAATAGACCTCAAGAGCTTTCTTTGTCGCAATAATTATTCAATCTAATTAACCAGGAGCCAAAATAGAACTCTCTTACCAGAAGACTCCTGATGTAAAGTTTCTGCCCATCAATTCTGCAAGAAAGCCCATAAACTTGCTTANACTTTTCTAACCCGGGAATTAATTGTTTATACTTTGTGTCGGTTCATATGAGTTATCAGCGTTACTTGATTTTAAATTCTAAAATAAGTGAGAGATTTAATGAGGATAGGCATCGATCTAGGTGGTACTAAAATCGAAGGGATAAGATTAANCNAAGATGGGTCAACCGATAAGAAAATACGTATCGGNACGCCTACTGNGGGTTATGATGATGTAATTAAAGCGACTTGNAATTTNATAAACGATTTACAAACTAAAGANAGATTAACTGTGGGGCTTGGAACTCCTGGAACCCTCGACCCTCAAACTAACCTAATGAAAAATTCAGACTCTCTCTGTCTGAATAGAAAACCTTTCAAAGAAGATATTGAGAATGAGCTAGGCTACNCAGTAGAAGTAGAAAATGACGCTAACTGTTTCACTCTTTCTGAAGCAAATTATGGTGCCGGCGATGGGTTTGAATGTGTTTTTGGAGTCGTTCTTGGAACAGGATGTGGTGGAGGCTTAGTTGAGAGAAAAAATCTTATAAACGGACCAAATCGTATCGCCGGAGAATGGGGCCANAATTGCATGCCTGTCTCTGTTAGANANCTAATCGAAAGTGATCGCCTTTGTCATTGTGGTCGCAACAATTGTATTGAAACAGTGTTGTCCGGACGGGGATTAAAACAGACATTTAAAGAACTATCGAAAATTGAGATGGAGCCTAAAGAGATTGCTAGGCAAGCTCAACTCAAGAATACTGAGGCTATACATTGTATTGACATCTATGCAAAACAATTAGCTTGCAGCCTTTCAACAATCATTAATGTTATAGATCCAGATGTCATTGTTCTCGGCGGGGGCCTTTCAAATATAAAATCCCTTTATCAACTGGTTCCCAAATACCTAAAGGGGCAAGTTTTTAATGACACCGTCTTAACTACGGTCATTCCAGCGTCCTTTGGTGACGCCAGTGGAGCAAGAGGAGCCGCTTGCTTGTGGCCCTAAGGCTAGGATTTCACGTCAAATGGATTACGTAAAATAATCGTCTGCTCTCTATCTGGACCCGTAGATATAATGTCAACCGGCACATCAACTCGATCTTCAAGGAATTTAATGTAGTCTATTGCTTCATTGGGGAGGTCATCTAATGATTTTATACCAACCGTTGAATCTTTCCACCCCGGCAACTCGGTATAAATAGGCTCTAATTTCTCAAACTGGTCCGCAGAGGTCAGTTGGGTAGCTTCATGATCTCCAAGGCCTTTATAGCCGGTGCAAACCTTAATCCTATCAAGACCGTCCAACACATCGAGCTTCGTGAGACAGATACCACTCATACTATTTATCCGCGCTGCATACTTGACCGCAACCGCATCGAACCAGCCACAGCGCCTATCTCTCCCCGTGGTCGCCCCTTTTTCCGCTCCTACCGTGGCTAAATGATACCCAACTTCATCAAATAACTCTGTTGGGAAAGGGCCAGAACCGACTCTGGTCGTGTAGGCTTTCGTGATTCCCAAGACATAATCAAGAAACAAGGGACCGTAACCACTTCCAGTTGCAGTGCTTCCAGCGGTAGTATTAGAGGAGGTAACAAAAGGATAGGTGCCATGATCAATATCTAAAAGGGAGCCTTGCGCTCCCTCGAATAAAATATTTTTCCCAGACCTGCGACAAGAATGGAGAATCTCAACGGTATCGGTAATCATTGAATTTACCGATTCAAACAATTTTAAACAATCCTCAAAGGTATGATTAAGATCGATTGGTCTAACCTTAAAGTATTCGGTCAGCCAGAAATTATGATAGTCCAGCAACTCATTTAATTTACTTCTAAACATCGAAGAATCGGATATCTCTGCAAGACGTATGCCTCTTCTTGCCACTTTATCCTCGTATGCAGGACCAATCCCTCGTCCGGTAGTGCCAATTTTCTTATCCCCTTTATGTTTTTCTCTGGCCTGATCTAGAGCGATATGACTAGGTAAGATTAGCGGACACGCGCCGCTAATAGACAATCTGTCTAAAATCACGATTCCTTTTCTAGAAAGTTCATCAATCTCTTTCGTAAGTGCGTGTAAGTTTACGACGACACCGTTACCTATCACACAGTGAACACTGTCTCTCAGCATGCCCGAAGGTAGAAGATGTAAAACGGTTTTCTCTCCGTTGATAACCAAGGTGTGGCCGGCATTATGCCCCCCCTGAAATCTAGCAACGACCGATGCCCGATCTGTAAGCAAATCAACAATTTTACCTTTACCCTCGTCCCCCCACTGAGCACCCAAAACAACAATAGATTTTGACATTTCTTATAATTCTCGACTTATCGCCCCATAAAAGATACTCATATTGGCTTAACTACCCAAGACCCGTCTTCATTTATTAGGTGCCTATCACAATTTAGTTCTTCGAGCGCCTCACCCTCCAACTTGTCTCTATCAAGATTAGTGATCACTACCTCTCCGTTCGCCCTGAGTTTATCCACAAGTCTTTGTAGCCCTTGATCGAGAATATCTGGAGCAATAATTCCCCTTTTCTCCTCAAAAACTTTCGATGAAAGTTTAGCAAGAACTTTCAAGTCACTATCAAAACCGGATGCGGGGCGAGCTCTTCCAAACACCTCTCCAATATGATCGTATCGACCCCCTTTAGATATCGCGCGACCATAGTGTGGTGAATACGCCGCAAAGACAATACCTGTATGGTATTGATAACCTCTCAACTCACAAAGATCAAAGCATAGCTTAATCTGCGGTAGCCGCTCCTTTACTTTTTTTGCTACAGATTCCAATTCATCTAATTCGGCTTTAACGCTGCGGGGTGCGTCTGAAAATTGGTCTAAGGCTATTGCCAAAATAGTCTCATCACCTGAAAGCCTTGTTAAACTGCTAAGCATCTCACCGATATTTCTATCAGAAACAAACCTACTAATTAAATCATCAACTTCATCAAATGCTTTGCGCTGCACAGACTCAAACAAATCTTGTTCTTCAGATTTCCCTAAATTGGCCTCTTGGACTAGTTTGCGAAAAATGCCAACATGTCCCAATACGATATGTATGTCATTTATTTCGAGTAGGTTGAGCGACTCATACATCAAACAGATCATTTCAACATCGCAGTTCGAACTACTGTGGCCATAAAGTTCTGCGCCAATTTTTATTGGTACCCTTGAAGTTGCAATCCCACGCGACTTAGTATGAAGAACATTGTCAGAGTAACATAACCTCACTGGCCCTTTCCTATCGAGACAATGAGCATCTATACGGGCTACTTGGGGCGTTATATCTGCGCGAATTCCCATCATTCGTCCGCTTAACTGGTCGGTAATCTTGAAAGTCTGTAAATCAAGGTCATGAGAAGAGCCAACNAACAAAGAATCTAAATATTCAATTAGTGGCGTGATGACGTATTGNTAGCCCCATGATTTATAAAGGTCTAATAGATCTCTGCGAATTAATTCTAATTTACCGGCATCTTCCGGCAGAATTTCCTCTACTCCATCAGGCAATAGCCAGCGTTTAGTATTGTTCATAACTTGTACTATTTATTCTAATTAGTTTACGACCAAGAGAAGTGCAGTTCCGACAAGCATTAATAATAACCCGAATAGCCNTATCTGATTATCATTTATATCCCTTAACATNAGAACAAGCGCTCGCCATNGGCCTGGAGCGATAAACGGAAACATCCCTTCGATTATCAGCATCAAACAAAAAGCTATTACGAAATTTTGAAACATGTTCTTGCTCNTTAAAGCGCAGTCACGTTGAGTGAACCGCACTGCGAAATACCTTTTACCTAGACCCGAGGCCATAAAATAGCAGTGGCCCAACGCCGTTAAAAGTTTGTGCAGTCAAGGGAGCTATTGTTGAGAGATACCGTCCTTTAAATATTTGAAGTAATCACTATCAGGATCTAGTAGCAACACATCGTTCTTTGAACTGAATGTNTCACGATANGCATTCAAACTTCTAGTAAAGGCATAGAACTCTTCGTCTTTTGAAAAAGCATCAGCATAAATCGCTGTGGCATTAGCATCTCCTTCGCCACGGATACGCTCTGCATCTCTATAGGCCTCCGCCTCATAGATAACGACTTGTCTATCTGCATCAGCGCGAATGCCTATAGCAAGCTCGTCCCCTCTCGAACGAATCTCCTGCGCTTCTCGATTTCTTTCAGTGATCATTCTGTCGTAAACCGAAGATCGCACATCGTCTGGCAAATCGATGCGCTTNACGCGCACATCTATCACTTCTATGCCGATATCTGAAGCAGTAGTTTCATTCAGCTCCGCTGTTAGATCAAGCATTAGCTGGTCGCGCTCTCCCGCCACAACCTCGATCAATGTTCGAGCTCCAATTTGNTCACGCAACCCGTCATTGATTCTCTGAGCTAGCAAGTTTCCGGCTGTTCCTACATTTCCTCGTGTCGAGACGTAGAATTGATCCACGTCAACTATTCTCCATTTTGCATAGGAATCGACCTCTAATGCCTTTTGCTCGAGGGTCAAGAATCTTTCTGGGGTGGCGTCCTCNGTTTGAATCCGGGCGTCGAATTTTCTTACTGTATTTACCCAAGGAATCTTAAAATGGAGNCCAGGCTCAATATCCGCGTTAACCAACTGACCGAACCTTAACATNACAGCTCTCTCAGTTTCTTTGACAACAAATAATGTGTTCCCAACAATAANTAAAAGTATGAATAAAAAGCCTACGGAGAAAAAGTTCCTCATGGTCTAACTCCCCTGCTACCGTTAGTTAATCTCGACCGATCAACAGTTGTGCTCGATGGGCCTGGTAAGTAAGGNGCAATCTCATTGGCTAGATCGCGCAATTCTTGCTGAGTAGTTGGGCGCGCTCCTAACGAGCTATTGTTTTGTTCCAATATTTTATCCAGCGGTACGTAAAGCATGTTATTCCCACCCTCTACATCAATCATAATTTTACTGCTCGACGTCATTACATCTTGTAAAGAGTCAATGTACATTCTTTGACGGGTCACCGCTGGCGCTTTTGAGTATTCAGTTAACAACTGATTAAATCGCGACGCGTCGCCCTCAGCCTTGGCTATTACCTCTTCTTTNTANGCGTTTGCCTCTTCCATTTGTCGCTGCGCCTGTCCCCGTGCCTCAGGAATTACCCTGTTTGCATATTGCTGAGCTTGATTTTGAGCTCTTTGTTCGTCTTCTCTAGCCCNAATCACATCATCGAAAGCTGCTCGCACCCCATCCGGTGGCTGTGCGTCAACAACATTAACCTGACTTACAAAAATTCCGGTATTGTAAACATTCATGTAATCTTGAAGTCGATCCTCAACATCAGCTGCTACTCGATCTCTGCCCGTAGTCAGAATTTGCTCCATTGTATTGCCCCCGACAACGTGTCGNATTGCCGATTCCGCTGCGTTATCTAAACTTCGCTCCGGATTTTCCACAGCAATNACATATTTCACCGGGTCCTCAATACGGTACTGAACAGTAACTTCAATATCGATAATATTCTCATCAGTAGTCAGCATTGCCCTGTTTTCGTANGTCTTGGCATTCAATTCTGAAACATTGACTAAACTAACTTCATCAACAACTGGCGGGTTCCAGGCAAGCCCCGGCTGAACAGTAGAATCGAGCACTTCTCCGAAGCGCAAAACNACGCCCCTTTCGGCTTCATCTACTATNTAAATACCCANGAAGCCCCATGCTATTGCTCCGAATGCAACTAGTCCGGCCAAAAGGCCNCCAGACATACTACTCTTAGGTTGTCCACCGGAGGANCCTCCAGAACCGGANCGCTTACCNCCAAAAAGGCCNTTAAACCGCTTTGTTAGGTCTTTAATCACTTCATCGATATCTGGTGGTCCCTGGTCTCCTCCGCGACGACCACCACCCCAAGGGTCGTTATCGTTACCGTTATTTCCAGGTTCATTCCAAGCCATTATTGTCTCCCTGCTCCTACTGAGGCAGAAGCTCGATTCTAGCTAATAATTATCAAATAACACAGCATTATAAAGTTTAATGGGGATTCAGATTAAGATAATCAAGCTGTATTTATCTTAGGCTCAACTGAAAGATGCTTGTTATCCTCTGACACTAATTCAGGTATAGCAACCCTTTTGGCCCCTTGTTTGAGCAACTTCTCGAATTCATCCAGTGGTAAACAAATCTTCAAGCAGCTGGCACCGGTCTCGTCCACTCTCTCAGATTTAACGAATCTCATTTCATAAAGTTTGCTACGCAGCTTAGCGAGCTCAGCTGTCAGTCTGATGGTCACATCAACCAGACTCCCTGCTAATCTTGCTGCTATTGCCCTATGCAGCAGATCGAGACCAGAATTTGCCCTTGCTGATAGCCAGACCTTTTCTGGCAAACCGTCATCGTCGTCAACAATTTTAGGTTCAAAAGCACCACACTTATCAATCTTATTGTAGACAACTAACTGCGGGATCGATTCAGCTCCAATCTCTTTTAATACTTCGTTTACATTTTTAATACGGTCTAGCTTGCCGTCGTCTGCGTAATCCACTACATGAATTAACAAATTCGAAGCAGCTACCTCCTCTAAGGTTGCCCTGAATGCATCCACTAAGGTGTGCGGGAGTTGACGGATAAAGCCAACCGTATCAGCTAATATAACCGGTCCAAAATTTTCCACCTCAAGTCTACGGAGAGTTGAATCAAGAGTAGCGAATAATTTATCTGCGACATAACTGTTTTCAAGGGTTAGCCGATTAAAGAGCGTCGATTTGCCCGCATTTGTGTACCCAACAAGCGAAATTGTGGGTAAGTCCGACCTCGATCGAGACCGCCGGCCCTGCTCCCGTTGCTTCCGAACTTTTGTCAAATCTTTGGTTATAGATTTTATTCTTTGTCTAATCATCCTATGGTCGAGCTCTAATTGCGTCTCTCCTGCACCACGCATTCCTATACCACCTTTCTGTCTATCCAAGTGGCTCCAGCCTCGTTTTAATCGAGAGGTCAGGTGATGCAGTTGAGCAAGTTCTACTTGAAGTTTACCTTCATGACTTCGGGCCCTCTGCGCAAAAATATCCAATATCAAACTAGTTCGATCGAGTACTCGACATTTGAGTACCTTCTCTAAATTTCGTTCTTGTCCCGGCGTGAGCGTTCGATTAAAAATCACTAGGTCAGCATTCTGGGTTAGGACAGCATGCTGGATTTCCTCTAATTTACCCCTGCCTACCAAATAAGAAGGCGTCGGCGATGCGCGCTTGCTGAGAATCTCGGCAACCCTCAACGCGCCCGCTGATTCGGCTAATTCAGCAAACTCTTGCACGTCAGGTGAGTAGTTATCGCCTTTGAAGACAACATGAACCAAAACAGTGCGTTCACCCGAGTTTGGCCTGTCAAAGAACAATTTTTATACCGCCATAACCGAAATACTACTTCTAAAGTAGAATCTCATAAAACTTCGGTTTCAGTTTGATCGGAATCCAACTGGTTTGAACCCGGCACTTTAACCATGCGCGCCGGCACAACTGTCGATATTGCATGCTTATAGACCATTTGACTAACTGCATTTTTTAACAAGATGACAAATTGGTCGAATGATTCAATTTGTCCCTGTAGCTTGATACCACTCACCAGATAAATTGATACCGGAATTCTCTCTTTCCTGAGAGCATTTAGAAAAGGATCTTGTAGGGTATGCCCCTTGGACATTTTTATCTCCTCGCTGTTGTCATTCTAACTTACGCTTTGTTGTTTGACGCGCTCTGGTAGAGTTCGATTGAGCTTTAACCTCGCTTGTCATATCTATTTATATTGAGACTGTTTCAACATAATTCAAGATGTGATCTCGCGCTTTGACTCCACATAAGGTCAATGAATTCAATCGATCCCAAGTTTTCATCCAAGTAAGTTGCCTTTTCGCAAGCTGCCGTGTCGCAATGGTGCTTTTTTCAACCATTTCACGATAATCTGACTGTCCAGATAGGTATCGCCACACTTGTCGATAGCCGACCGACTTTATGGCAGGCAATTTCTCTGTTAAATCACCTCGTCGGTATAGTGACTCAACCTCGGCAACAAACCCATCCT